>DATCQC010000103.1:0-1792 GCA_036569685.1 Candidatus Limnocylindria bacterium
GATCCTGGCACGCGCTCGTGATCGGCGACGGACCTCTGCGCGCGGCCCTGCGGCCGCTCGGTCCGCGCGTCACGCGCGTGCCGGATCTGCCGTTCGGCCGGATGCCCGAGGCCTACGCCGCCGCGGACCTGTTCACGCTGCCATCACGCGACGAGGGCACGCCGCTGACCGTCCTCGAGGCGATGGCCGCCGGCCTGCCCTGTGCCGTGAGCGACGACCGCGCCTTCGACGAACTGGCGCCGTGCCCGGGCGTCGTGCGCGCTCCGGCCACCGGCCCGGGGCTCGCGGCCGCGATGCGGCCCCTCATCGACGATCCGGACCGGCGGCGCGTCGCGGGAGCCGCGGCGCGTGCGTGGGCCGAAGCGCACTACGGCGAGGAGCGGATCGCGCGCCGGTACCTGGAGCTCGTCGCGGAGGTCAGTGCCGAAGGTGCGCGAGCGCGTCGTGCATCGCGATGACCACCGCCTCGCCATCCTCGGCGGAGATCCGCTCGGGCGCGATGCCCGTCTCGATCGCGCGCGCGAACCGGCGGAAGACCTCGTGGTTGCCGTAGTCGAGCCGGCCGCTCGCGAATCGCGCGCCTGAGGCGACCACGCCGGCCCAGTGACCGATGGTGGCGCGCACCGACGAACGCATGATCTGCCCCGGCCGGTGCAGCCCGTCGTCCGGCACGATCGCGAGGATGTCGCGGAAGATGTCGCAGGCCAACGTCGCGCGCTCGCAGAGCACGAGGAGCTGCCACTCGGACAGCGCGGCCGCGAAGCGCATGTCGAGCGTCGCGAACCGGTCGCCCGATGCGAGATCGATGTGCGCGCTGCGGGGCGTGTGGTCCAGCGGATCGAGCGACGGCACGAACGACGCATCCGTGACGTGCGCGTCGCCGAGGAACGCCCGCACCAGGTAGAAGAAGTGCGGTGACTCGTCGTAGAAGAGCCCGCCGGGCAGCTCGCGGTACCAGGTCGGCAGCCGGCGCCGGTCGTTCGAGAGCTGCAGACCCACGATCCCCCGCAGCGCGCCGTACGTCCCCGCCGCGACGTGCCGCCGCGCCGCGCTCACGCTCCGCGCGAACTGGAAGTTGTGGACGACCGCGAGGATTCGCTCGCGCTCGCGCGCGAGCGCGACGAGCGCGCCGGCCTCGCCCGGATCCATGGCGAACGGCTTCTCGACGAGGACGTGCTTGCCGAGCTCGAGCGCCTGGGTCACGAGGGGGCCGTGGCTTGGCGGCGCGGTCCCGATCGTGACGGCGTCGAACGCGCCGAGCGCGGGATCCGCGAGCGAGGTCGCGTGCGGTACGTGATGCGCGGCCGCGGCCTGCGACCCGCGGGCGACGTCGCGATCGACGATCCCGACGAGCTCGAGCCCGGCGGCGGCCGCGATGCCCGGCACGTGGCGGTGCAGGGTGACCCAGCCCGCCCCGACCGCGACGACCGTCGTCACAGCCGCCGCCGCAGCCCGAGGATGCTGAAGAAGAAGCTCGACAGGATGACCTGGACGCCGAGCGCGATCGCGCTCGACGAGACGATGACGATCCGCATCGCCAATGAGGATGCGTCGAGCACACCGAACGCCGTCTGCTCCCAGACCGCGAGGGCGTAGAGCGAGCCGGCCACGCCGGCTGCGAGCATGAGGACGCCGAGCACCAGACCGACCTCGAGCGTGACGATCTTGAACACCCGATCGAGCCGGCGGTCCGGCGGCAGCAGCCCCTCGTTGATCGCGAAGATCTTCGTGAACAGCGCGAAGAGCACGGTCTGGAAGCCGATGAGGACGGCAGCCGCGGCATACACGAGCG
>DATCQC010000104.1:0-4368 GCA_036569685.1 Candidatus Limnocylindria bacterium
GATGAGGAGCGCGTTGTCGCCCGAGAGGGCCAGGTCGATGAGCACGATCGCGATCACGGCGGCGAGGTCCATCAGCCCATCAACCGTAGCAACGCTGCCGCTGCGGCGGAGAGCTCCGCGCCCTGCCGCGTGAGCGCGTGGATGGCGCGCTTCGGCGGCGGATGACCGTCGACCCGGAGCTGCACGAGATCCCCGCGTCCGAGCTCGGCGCGGATGGCCATCTCCGGCAACAGGGCGGCCCCGAGGCCGGAGAGCACGACCCGCTTGCAGGCTTCGGTGTTGTCGAGCTCCATCACGATGCGCGGCGCGGTCTCGCCTGCGGCGAAGAACGCCATCGTGATGGTCCGGAGGTATGCGGCCGGGTCGCGCACCACGAGACCGGACTGCGCGAGCTCGTCGATCTTCACAGACGGTCGCTTCGCGAGGCGGTGTGAGGGCGCGACGACGACGGGCACGGCCTCGGTGAACAGGACGCGAGCGGTGAGGTCCGGAAGCAGGACGAGCTGGCTGGTGAGGGCGAGCTCCACCTCCTCCGACCGGAGCAGATCGGCGACGAACCGGGAACGGCCGCTGCGCACGAGCGTCTCGACCTGCGGGTGGCGTGTCGCGAATCTGGCGAGCGCGCGCGGAGCCAGGTAGAGGGCCAGGTCCGAGGCGAGGCCGATGGCCAGGAGGCCGCCCCGCGCTTCGCTTCCGGCTTTCGCCTCGGTCGCGCCGCGGCGCAGCGATTCCATGGCGGCGATGGCGCGGGGCAGGAAGCGCCGCCCCGCCGGCGTGAGCGACACGCCGCGCCGTCCCCGCACCAGCAGCTGCGCCCCGAGCTCGCGCTCGAGGCCGTGCAGGCGGGCCGTGCAGGTCGGCTGGGTCAGTCCGAGGGCAACGGCCGCGCGGCTGATCGATCCGCGGCGGTTCGCCTCGACGAAGGCCTCGACCTGACCCAGCTCCATCGCTCAGATATAGAAGAAATCTATGCTGCTCGCAAGTCGATAGGGCTTCCCTATGGACCCAGCGCTCCCTACGATGCAAACAGGCGAGGAGGGCTTCGCCCGCTCAACGAGGCCTGCGAAGCAGGGCCGAGTTGCCGCGGAGCGGTCCGAGCCGCAGGGCCCCCGATCGTGCAGGGGTGGGGGCCCCTGAGCCGCGAAGCGGCGACGAAGTCAGCGAAGCGATCAGGGTTCAAAGGGGAGGCGTCGACGTGGCCGGTCTGAATCTGACCCAGAAGATCATCCAGAGCCATCTCACCGCGGGCGAGCTCGCGGCCGGCACCGAGATCTCCCTTCGCGTCGACCAGGGCCTCCTCCAGGACACCACCGGGACCATGGGGTTCCTGCAGCTCGAGGAGCTCGGGATCGAGCAGATCAAGATCCCGTTCGCGATCGTCTACGTCGACCACAACATCCTGGCGATCGACTTCAAGAACCCCGACGACCACATGTTCCTGCGCTCGTTCGCGCAGCGGCACGGCATCCACTTCTCGCGGCCGGGCACCGGCATCTGCCACTACCTGCACATGGAGCGCTTCGCGAAGCCCGGCCAGACGCTCCTCGGCGCGGACAGCCACACCGTGATGGCGGGCTCCGTCTCGATGATCGCCATCGGCGCGGGCGGCCTCGACGTGGCGGTCGCGCTCGCGGGCCACGGGTTCACGATGGCGATGCCGAAGGTCGTCGAGGTCCGCCTCGACAACAAGCTTGGCCCGTGGATCCAGGCGAAGGACATCATCCTCGAGCTGCTCCGGCGCCGCGACGTGAAGGGCGGCGTCGGGCGGATCTTCGAGTTCACCGGCCCCGGCGTGGAGACCCTATCGGTCCCCGAGCGCGGGACGATCTGCAACATGATCGCGGAGCTCGGGGCCACGACCGGCATCTTCCCGAGCGACCGCCGCACGAAGGAGTGGCTCAGCGAGCAGAAGCGGCCCGACGACTTCGTCGAGTTGCGCGCCGACGATGGCGCCTCGTACGAGGAGCGTGAGGTCATCGACCTCGCGAAGCTCGAGCCGCTCATCGCCAAGCCGTCGAGCCCCGGCAACGTCGTGCCCGTGCGCGAGGTCGCCGGCATCAAGGTGCAGCAGGTGTGCGTCGGCTCGAGCGTGAACTCCGGCTACGCCGACCTCGCGATCGTAGCGGCGGTCATGAAGGGCAAGACCGCGCATCCCGAGGTGTTCATGACGGTCACTCCAGGCTCGAAGCAGATCCTCGACGCGCTCGCCGACGGCGGCGCGTACCAGGCGATGCTCGCGGCCGGCGCGCGGATGCTCGAGCCCGCGTGTGGCCCGTGCGTCGGCATGGGTCAGGCCCCGCCCAGCGGCAGTGTCTCGGTCCGCACATTCAACCGGAACTTCCCCGGCCGCAGCGGTACCGACAACGATCAGGTGTACCTGTGCAGCCCGACGACCGCGGCCGCGACGGCGCTGCGCGGCGTGATCACCGACCCGCGCGACCTCGGCGATGAGCCGACGTTCACGATCCCGGTGATGGACCCCGGCGTCGACGACTCGAACATCCTCGTTCCCCTCCCGCTCGCGGAAGCGATGAAGGTCCATGTGGTGAAGGGACCGAACATCCAGCCGCCGCCGCGGCAGACCGCGCTGCAGAACATGCTGCACGGCGAGGTGATCATCAAGCTCGGCGACAACGTATCGACCGGCGACCTCTCACCGGACGGCGCCGTCGTCATGGCGCTCCGCTCGAACGTGAACGCGATCGCCGAGTTCACGTTCAAGCGCTTTGACCCGACGTTCCCGCAGCGCGCCCGGGAGAAGGGCGGCGGCTTCATCGTCGCCGGGCAGAACTACGGGCAGGGCTCGAGCCGCGAGCATGCGGCGCTCGCGCCGAAGGCCCTCGGGATCCGCGCGGTCATCGCGCAGTCGTTCGCGCGCATCCACCGGCGCAACCTCATCTCCCAGGGGATCCCGCCGCTCGTGTTCAAGAACGAGTCGGACCAGGCGAAGATCGCGCAGGGCGACATGCTCACGATCGACGGGCTGCGCGACGCGCTCCAGTCGAACAAGGACAACGAGACCGTGATCGCCCGTACCGACAAGGGCGTCGAGGTCCAGCTCAGCGCGAGCTTCCTGCCGAGCGAGGCGCGCACCCTGCTCGCCGGCGGCCTGCTCGCCGAGCTCCGCGCCGGCGGCGAGACGCTCTCGGCCGGCGTGGTCGTGAGCGGATCGGCGGAGCAGGGCTCGCCGCAGGAGAGCGCGAACCGCTCGATCCCCGGCGACGAGCCCGTGAAGACCGCGAAGGAAGCGGCGAGGGCTCCAAAGTGACGACCCAATAATGAGCACCCACAAGATCACCCTCATCCCAGGCGACGGGACCGGCCCCGAGATCGTGGAGGCGACCCGCCGCGCGATCGATGCGACCGGTGTGCGGATCGAGTGGGACCGCCAGGAGATCGGCGTCCCGGCGATCGCCAAGTTTGGGACCCCGTTCCCGCCCGAGGCCCTCGCCTCGATCCGCCGCAACAAGGTCGGGCTCAAGGGTCCGCTCACGACCGAGCTCGGCAAGGGCTTCCGGTCGGTGAACGTGGCCCTGCGCAGGGAGTTCGACCTCTACGCGAACCTGCGGCCGGCGAAGACGTACCCGGGCGTGCGCGCGCCGATGGGCAACATCGACCTCGTGGTCGTGCGCGAGAACATCGAGGACCTCTACGCGGGCATCGAGTTCGATCTCGGGACCCCCGAGCTGGCCGAGGTCCGCACGGCCATCGAGAAGGCGAGCAACCAGAAGATCCGCGAGGACGCGGCCATCTCGATCAAGTACATCTCCGAGATGGGCAGCCGCCGCATCGTGAAGTTCGCCTTCGAATACGCGAGGGCGAACACGCGCAAGAAGGTGACCGCGGTCCACAAGGCCAACGTCATGAAGTTCACCGATGGCCTGTTCCTCCGCGTGGCCGGCGAGGTCGCGCGCGAATATCCCGAGATCGAGTTCGAGGACCGCATCGTCGACAATATGTGCATGCAGCTCGTCCAGAAGCCCGAGCTCTACGACGTGCTCGTGCTCCCGAACCTGTACGGCGACATCGTGAGCGACCTCGTCGCCGGGCTGGCCGGCGGCCTCGGTGTCGCGCCGGGGGCGAACATCGGCGAGAACGGCGTCGCGGTGTTCGAGGCGATCCACGGATCGGCGCCGAAGTACGCGGGTCAGAACAAGGTGAACCCGATGGCCCTCATGCTCGCGGGCACGCTCATGCTGCGGCACATCGGCGAGCGCGAGGCCGGCGACCGGCTCGAGCGCGCGATCGCCGCGGTGGTCGCCGTGGGCAAGGACGTCACGTACGACCTCAAGCCGGACCGCGACCACCGCCGCGATCGCGCGCTCGAGCCGGTCTCCGGCCTCACGCTCGCCGATGTGCCGGAGCATG
>DATCQC010000105.1:0-8148 GCA_036569685.1 Candidatus Limnocylindria bacterium
TGATGGAGGCATGTCGCGCCGCGGGCGGCACGACCGACACGGCCGTGACCCGCGCCGCGAGCCGCGGCTGCAGCTCGGCCTCGATGCGGCCCACGAGCTTTGCGATCGCGACCGCCGCGTTGCGGCCGAGGTCCGGCATGCTCCCGTGGGCGACGACGCCACGCGCGGTCACCTCGCACCAGTACACGCCGCGATGGCCGATGCACACCCGGTCCACGTCGAGCGGCTCGGTGATGATCACGTGATCCGTGCGATCGGCCGAGATGATCCCCTGATCGCAGAGCTCGGCCACGCCCGCGAGCCCGCCGGTCTCTTCATCCACGGTCGCGCTCTGCTCGACGCTGCCGTGGAGGCGGATCCCGGCGCGGCGGATGGCCTCGACGGCGAAGATGGACGCCGCGATCCCAGCCTTCTGATCTCCCGTGCCGCGGCCCCAAAGGCGACCCTCGGCGATCTCCGCGCCGAACGGCGCGTGGGTCCACGCGGACGCGTCGCCGGGCGGGACCACGTCGAAGTGGCCGTTGAAGTGGAGCGTGGGGTGGGCGTCCTGTCCTTCCAGCCGGCCGACGACGTTCACTCGGGGCGGCCGATCGTCTGGCGCACGCGGGCGCACGTACTGCACCGCGTACCCGAGCGTCGCGAGTCGGTCACCGATCAGCCGCGCGCAGTCCTCATATCGGTCGCCCGGCGGATTGACCGTGGGGATCCGCACGAGCTCCTGCAGGAACGCTTCGCACTCGGGACGCAGCGCCGCCGCGGCCGCGCGGATCCGCTCGGCTTCGTTCACAGGGGGAACGGAGTACGCGCGATCGCGATCGTGAAGGCCAGCGCCACGCCGAGCGAGATCCACTCGAGTGACGTGAAGCGGTCGTGATGGACGGCGCTGCGGCCCGCTCCGCCGACGTAGCAGCGTGACTCCATCGCGACGATGAGGTCCTCCGCCCGCCGGAAGGCCGACACGAATAACGGGACGGTCACCGGCACGAGCTGGCGGGTGCGCTGGATGAATTGGAAGCGGCCGGGCCGGCCGAAGTCCGCGCCGCGCGATGCCTGGGCCTTCATCAGCCGCTCGAGCTCCTCGGCGACCGTCGGCATGAATCGGTACGCGATCGCGATGATCATCGCGATCTCGTGGCCGGGGACCTTGAGGCGCCGGAACGGCGCGAGCAGTCCCTCGATCGCCTTGGACAGCGCCGTGATCGGCGTGGTGAGCGTGAGCAGGCTGCCGAGCAGGATGAGATCGAGGATCCGGAAGACGCCCTGGATCGTCTGCCGCATCGAGTTGTCGGTCACGGTGAACGCGAACTGCCACGGGCCGATGCCCACTGGCGTGTGGTAGAGCACGGCCGAGCCCGTGGGGTCGTAGTTCCCGAGGAAGAGGAAGTTGAAGATCGTGTAGACGACGAGGATCGGCAGGATCGGGCGGATCCCGCTCATCAGGTAGCCGATCGGAAGCCCGCTGCTCTGCACGAGTGCGAGGACCGCGACGAACGCGATGGCGTTGCCGATGTACGAGGGCGTCGTGAGGACCGCCGCGATGATGATGATGAAGCCGAGGATCTTCGCCCGCGCGTCCATGCGGTGGATGAACGACGTGCCCGGGATGTACTGCCCGACGGTTACGCCGCGGGAGAACTCGAACTCGTCCACATCGCCTCCACCGCGTCGTCGATGGTGAGCACGTCCGCGCGCATGGGCACGCCGCGCGAGCGGAGCGCTCCGGCGAGCTCTGTCGCGGCCGGCACGCCGAGGCCCAGCTCGCGCAGCCGGCCCTCCTCGCGGAACACTTCGCGGACCGTTCCCGAGAGCACCGTCTTCCCGCCCGCGAGGACGTCCACTCGCGTGACGAGCTCCGCGACCTCGTCCATGTTGTGCGACACGAACACCAGCGCGGTGCCCCGCTCCTCGTGGAGCGCACGCAGTGACGCGAGGAGTCCGCGCCGCCCGCGCGGGTCGAGTCCCGCGGTCGGCTCGTCCAGGACGAGCACCTCGGGCTCGAGCGCAAGGACCCCGGCGAGCGCGACGCGGCGCATCTCCCCGCCGGACAGTCCGAACGTGTAGCGATCCTTGAACGCCTCGAACGGCAGCCCGACCGCGGCCATCGCTCCCTGGACGCGGCGGCGCACCTCGGCGTGGTCGAGGCCGAGCTTCCGCGGACCGAACGCGATGTCGTCGCCGACCGTCGGATCGAAGAGCTGCTGCTCGGGGAACTGGAACACCAGGCCGACGCGGCGGCGGAGCGGCCGCGGATCGACCTTCGGATCCGCGAGATCCGCGCCGAAGACCCGGACCGAGCCGCGGTGCGGCCGCAGCAGGCCGTTGAAGTGCTGCACGAGCGTGGTCTTCCCCGATCCGGTGTGACCCATGATCCCCACGACCTCGCCGGGCCGGAGCTCGAACGACGCCCCCGCGAGCGCGATCGACTCGAGCGGCGTGCGGCGCAGGTACCAGTGCCAGAGGTCGCGGACCTCGATGATCGTCTCGCTCATCGGCGCGCCTGCACGTACGCGTCCGCGAGCTCGGCAATGGTGAGCGGGACGAGCGGGAGGTCGAGGCCGCGATCGCGGAGCCGGCCCGCGATCTCCGTCACCTCGGGCACGTCGAGCTCGAGCTCGCGCAGCCGGTCGGGTTGCCCGAACAGCGCGCGCGGGGCCGCCTCCATCGCGACCCGGCCCTCGCTCAGCACGATCACTCGATCGGCGAGCGTGACCTCGCTCATGAAGTGGGTGATGGCGACGATCGTCACCCCGTCGCGATGTAGCGCCTGCGCCGCGCGCAGCACGTCGGCCCGGCCGGATGGATCGA
This sequence comes from Candidatus Limnocylindria bacterium, assembly GCA_036569685.1. Classification (GTDB taxonomy): domain Bacteria; phylum Chloroflexota; class Limnocylindria; order P2-11E; family P2-11E; genus UBA4735. The sequence continues at coordinate 2,806 of DATCQC010000105.1, forward strand.
GCATCGCGGTGGATTCGTCGAGCACGAGCACCGCGGGCCGCATCGCGAGCACACCGGCGATCGCGACCCGCTGCTTCTGCCCGCCGGAGAGCTGATGCGGCGCCCGCTGCCGGAGGTCCTCGATCTCGAGCCGCCGCAGCGCGTCCGCGACGCGCGCGAGGATCTCCGCCCGCGGAAGGCCGAGGTTCTCAGGGCCGAAGGCGACGTCCTCCTCCACGATCGTCGCGACGAGCTGGTTCTCGGGATCCTGGAACACCATCCCGACGATCTGGCGGATGCGCTTCCGCTGCTCGTCGTCCCGCGTGTTGAGCCCGTCGACGGTGACCTCGCCCCGTCCGGGGATGACGAGCCCGTTGAACAGCTTCGCGAGCGTGCTCTTCCCCGAGCCGTTGTGGCCGATGACGGTGAGCCACTCCCCGCGCCGGACCTCCATCGTGACCTCGGTCAACGCCTGCACTCGGCCACCCGGGACCGGGTACGCGACCGAGACGCCGTCGACGCGGATCAGCGGCTCGCCGGCCGCGCTCACAGCGGCGGCTGGAACCGTCCGTCGGCGGCCGTCCACCCTCCGTCGACGAGCATGACCGCTCCGGTCACGTATGAGCTCGCGTCGGACGCGAGGTACACGACCATGCCGGCGAGCTCTTCCGGCTTCGCCCACCGGCCGAGGATGCTCTTGCGCGAATAGCCGTCGTACCACTCGGCGTTCTGCTTGATCGGCGCGGTGAGCGGGGTATCGACGACGCCGGGCGCGATCGCGTTCGCGCGCACACCGTTCGCGCCCATCTCCGCCGCGAACGCGCGAATGAGCTGGACGATGCCGGCCTTCGTCGCGGCGTACACGCCCTGACCGGGCTCGACGGTGAGCGACCGGATGCTCGAGAACGCGATGATGCTGCCCTTGCCTCGTGCGGCCATCGATTCGCCGGCCGCGCGCAACAGCCGGAACGTACCTTTGAGGTTGACGTCGATGACGCGGTCGAATTCGTCGTCGGTGATCTTCGCGATCGGCTTGCGGACGTTGATGCCGGGCGTGCTGACGAGGACGTCGACCGGATCCTTCGCGAACGCAGCGGTCACGGTGCTTGTGTCGCGCACGTCGACCATGAGCGCGTCGGCCTCGTGGCCCGACGCTGAGATCGCCGCCGCAGCGCGCTCGGCAGCGGCGAGGTCCACGTCGGCGCAGGTCACGCGCGCGCCGAACGCGGCGAGCGCTTCCGCACTGGTCTTGCCGATCCCGCTGCCGGCGCCCACGACGAGCGCATGCCGGCCGTCGAGTCGGAACAGCGCGGGGTAATCGAACACCTACGGATTGCCCCTCACGAAAAAGCCATAGATCAAGAACACCACGAGGCCCACCGTGATGAAGCCGAGGAGCCGAAGACCGGCCCGGCGGAGATCGGCTCGACCTCCGCCGGGTCCGTGGTCAGTCGCGATCAGACGGTCGACTTGCGGGTGCGGCCGGCGCCGCGCACCGCGAGGCCCACCGCGAGCGTGATGATGCCGCCGACGATCGCCTCCGGGACACCGTTCGTGCCGGCGACGGTCCATGCAACATCAGCGGGAAGGTACGGCGCCCCGTTCGGACCGGTGAGGAGAACGGCCATGCCGAGCACGAGCACCGTGTTCGTCGCCGTGCCGAGCACGCCGGCCGCGAGCAGTGCGAAGGGCTCGTTGATCCGCCGGAGCCCGCGGTATACGAAGTACGCCACGACGCCGATGAGGAGTCGCGGCCCGAACGCGATCAACGGGTTCTGGAACAGCGGTGTCGTCGCGCGCAGGAAGCTGAAGAGCCCGAAGATGCCGCCGACGGCGAGTCCGGCGATCGGCCCTTCCATCACACCGGCGAGGATCGCCGGGATGTGGAGGATCGTCGCGTTGACTCCCGTGGGCAGTGGGATGAACCCGATGCCCGTGAAACCGAGCGCCAGCTGGATCGCCGCCAGGACACCTGAGACGACGATCGTTCGAACGGTCCGGTTCTGAGGCATCAGTCCCATGTCATCGGACATGGCGCTGGGTCGCGCAGTGGTCGCCATTTCCCCCTCCGTCGCGATTGCTTGCGCGGGACTCTACTCCACGCCCTCGGCCGCGCGGTCGGCCTATCGTCGCAACACATGCGGGTCGCCATCCTCGGCCTCGGTGCGATCGGCACCCTCGTTTCCCGGACGCTCGACGGGCGCCTGCCGGTCACGTGCGTGGATCGAACGAAGGCGCCCCTGAACGGGCAGATCGAGCCGGTCGACATCGCCATCGTCACGACGAAGGCGCAGGGCACGGCGTGGGCGGCCGAGACGGCGAACACGGGTGCTCGCCAAGCACGGGACGGTCATCACGATCCAGAACGGGCTCGGCCATCGCGAGCGCCTCGCCACGGTCCTCGGGGACGATCGGGTCGCCGTCGGCGTCATCTACGTCGGCGCCGTGCTGGACGGCGCAGACCTGCGCACGACCGGCCCCGGCCGGGTCGAGCTTGGCCGAGCGCCGCACGTTGACGAGCTCGCGGCGGCACTGCAGGCCGGTGGCATGAGCGCGTCGGTCGTTGACGATCCGTGGCCGGCCGTGTGGCGCAAGCTGGTCGGCAACGCGGCGGTGAACCCGGTGAGCGCGCTCGTTGGCATCACGAACGGTGAGCTGCTCCAGCATCCCGCGTCCCGCATCGTCGACGCGGCCGCGCGCGAGACGGCGCGCGTGTCGAGCGCTGAGGGTGTTCCGATCTCGGACTCCGAGGCGCTCACGCTGTGGCGCGCGATGGCGGACCTCACCGCCGCCAACCGTTCGTCGATGCTGCAGGACGTTCGGAGCGGCCGCCCCACTGAGATCGATTGGATCAACGGCGAGGTCGCGCGACGGGGACGCGGGCACCACGTCCCGACGCCGGTGAACGACGCGCTACTGAAGCTGGTCGAGGTCCTCGAGGCGTATCCCTAGGAGCGCGTTGTCGATCGTCACTGCTTCGTGACGAGCTCGGCGATCACCTTCGCGTCCTCGAACGTGCGTCCGACCCGCGCCTCGACGCCATCGATGCGCCCGGTGCGGAACCCCTTGAAGATCGCGTCGTTGACCGCCGCCCGAGCCTCGTTGAGGCCGACGTGATCGAGCAGCAACGCGAGCGCGCCGATGGCGCCGATCGGGCTGGCCGCCTTCTGGCCGGCGTACTTCGGCGCCGAACCGTGGATCGGCTCGAACATCGACACGCGCCCGGGGTGGATGTTCCCCGATGCGCCCGTCCCCAGCCCGCCGCAGATCGCCGCGCCGAGGTCGGTGATGATGTCGCCGAAGAGATTCGTCGTGACGATGACGCTGAACTGCTCGGGCTTCTGGACGAGCCACATGCACGCAGCGTCGACGTACATCGCGTCGTGCTCGACGTCGGGATATTCGGCGGCGACCTCCTCGAGCACATCGCGCCACAGCTGTTGGATCGGGACCGCGTTCGACTTGTCGACGAGCGTGACCTTCTTGCGGTCCAGCTCGCGGGCGCGCTCGAAGCCGTACCGCGTGATGCGCTCGATGCCGCGACGGGTGAACACCATGTCAACCGAGACGCGCTCGTCCGGCGTGCCCTGGCCAGTGCGGGTGCCCTGGCGCCCGTAGACGTCCTCGGTGTTCTCGCGCATGACGTGGATGCGGATGTCCTTTTCGGTCTTGTCCTTCAACGGCGTGAGGCGCGCGTCGTAGAGGATGAGCGGGCGCAGGTTCACGTACAGGTCGAGGCCGCGACGGAAGCCGAAGATGATGTCGGACTCGAGCATGCCGCGCGGTACGCCCGGATGCCCGACTGCGCCGAGGAGGACGGCATCCAGCTTCCGGATCGGCTCGAGCGCCGCGGCGTCGAAGCGCCGGCCATCGCGGAGGTACTGCTCGCCCGACCAGTCCAGCACGCTCCGCTCGGTCCGGAAGCCGAACTTCGCCTCGCAGGCGTCGAGGACGACCAGCGCCGCATCGACGACCTCGGGCCCGATCCCGTCGCCGCCGAGGACGCCCAGTTTCACGACGCGCGAAGGTGTTTCCAAGGCTCGGATCGGATGCTACCGTTCTGGGCGATGCGGTCACTCGTCCTTGGCATCGTCGTTATCGAGCTCCTTATCGGGGGCACGAACGACGCTGGGAGGGGAAGCGCGACCGCGTAGCGAATACCGAAGCCGGAACCGCCAAAGACCTCCCAGGAAATGGGAGGTCTTTTCTGTTTTCGGAAGGGAGCAGGGTATGGATCCCCGTCGCGAGCTGGCACGGCGACTGGCGAGGCTTGGCATGCCCTTCGAGGGCGAGCGGCTCGATCACGCCGAGCGGATCGTGCACCTGCACGCGCCGCATCACGGGTCGTTGAGCGATCTCGTGCTCATGACGATCTGCGTCGAGGCATATCGCAAGACGGACGTCGACCTGCCGGCATGGGTGTGACGAGCTAGAGCAGCGCTTTCGCGATCGTCCGGAGCTGCCCGGGGAGATCGTCCCCGAGCACCTGCAGGCAGACGTGATCCGCGCCGCCCTTCCGATGTGCGTCCGCGCGCGCCTTGACCTGGTCGACGCCGCCCCAGGCCACGATCGCGTCGACCAGCTTGTCGCTGCCGCCGTTCGCGATGTCCGCGTCGCCCCAGCCGAGGCGGCGCAGGTTGTTCGCGTAGTTGTCGAGCTCGAGGTACCGCTTCATGTGCCGGCGCGCGACCTCGCGGCCTTTTGCTGGATCCGCCTCGAGCGTGCAGGCCTGCTCGACGGCGAGCAGCGGATCGGGGCCGAGTGCCTTCCGCGCGATGGGTGTGTAGTCGATGGGAACGAAGTACGGATGGGCGCCGAGCGACCGTTCCGCCGCGATCCGGAGCATCTGCGGTCCGAGGGCGGCGAGCACGCGTGGCGCGGGCGGGTCCTTGCGGTTCGGCCCGACGTACGGTGAGCGGTCCATCGCGTCGAGGTACGCCTTCATCCGGGTCAGGGGCTTCTCGTATCCGCCGCCGAGGCGCGCGTCGATCGTCGGCTTGTGGCTGACCCCGATGCCGCAGAGGAACCGGTCGGCGTACGCCTCCTGCAGTGCGCGCGCGCCGTTCGCCATCGCGACGGGGTCGCGGGCCCAGATGTTGGCGATCCCGGAGGCGACGATGAGGGTCTTCGTCGCCGCGAGGAGGATGCTCGCGTGCGCGAAGATCTCCTTGCTGCCAAGGGACTCGGGGATCCAGAGGGCTTTGAAGCCCAGCGATTCGATCTCCTGAGCGAGGCGGCCCTCGTCCGCGGCGGTCATGCGCTCGAGCTCGAAGCTCCAAACACCGATCGGCCCGAGGCGGGCGGCGGCTTCGCGTGCGGTCTTCATCGGATGCGCGCATTCTCCCATCCATCAAGCCGTTCCGC
>DATCQC010000106.1:0-2923 GCA_036569685.1 Candidatus Limnocylindria bacterium
GTCCCAGCGCGGCGGCGAAGCCCAACGTCACGATCGGCTCGACGAACTTCAGCGAGCAGCTGATCCTCGGTGAGCTGTACGCCCAGATCCTCGAGGCGAACGGCTACACGGTCACCCGGAAGTTCAACCTCGGCGCCCGCGAGATCGTGTTCCCGGCACTCACGAGCGGGCAGATCGACCTCGAGGCCGACTACCTCGCGACCCTCCTGGCGTTCGTGAACAAGAACGCCACCGGCTCGACCGATCCCAAGGCCACGTCGACCGCGCTCCAGAAGGAGCTCGACGCCAAGAACCTGACGGTCCTCGACTACGCGCCGGCGGTCGACCAGAACGGCTTCGTCGTCACGAAGGCGACCGCCGACAAGTACAAGCTCGCGAAGCTCTCCGACGTCACAGCGGTGGGCGGCCAGCTCGTGCTCGGCGGACCGGCGGAGTGCCCGGCGCGTCCGTTCTGCGCTGCGGGCCTCAAGACGACGTACGGCATCACGTTCAAGGACTTCAAGCCGCTGGACACCGGCGGCCCGCTCACCGTCGCGGCGCTCAAGGGTGGCCAGGTGGACGTCGGGCTGCTGTTCACGTCGGATTCGACGATCGCCGTGAACAACTTCGTGCTGCTCGAAGACGACAAGCACCTGCAGCTCTCGGACAACATCGCGCCGGTCGTGCGCAACGATCTGCTCGCGAAGGCTCCGAGCGACTTCAAGTCGATCATCAACTCGATCGCCTCGAAGCTCACCACCGCGGAGCTCACGGCGATGAACAAGCAGAACGACATCGACAAGACCGACCCGAAGGCCATCGCGTCGGCGTGGCTCAAGAAGATGGGCCTGATCAAATAGCCAACTGGATCTCGCTCGGCGGCAAGCTCGCATCGAGCGCCGCCGTCGCGTCGTGGGGGGATGGCGGGGAGTGCGAGCTCTTCGCCATCCACGGTGATGGCACGCTCCGCGACCGGTACTGGGACGGAACCGAATGGCATGACTGGGAGTCGCTCGGCAAGGGCTTCACCGGACAGCCCGCGGCCGCGGCCCGCGACGCCGACCGCATCGACGTGTTCGCCTTCGGCACCGACGGTCGGCTGCGCCACATCTGGTGGGACGGGACGCGCTGGGTCGACTGGGAGATCGTCGAGGACGCCCCGCAGGGCGACGCCGTCAGCTGCGCCTGGAGCGGCCGGCGGCTCGACGTGTTCGTCGCGACTCGAGGTGCCGAGCTCTGGTACCACGCTCTCCTGGTGACATGAGCTTCGACTTCGTGGTCATCGGCGCTGGCGCGGCCGGAGAGGCCGCGACCCACTACGCGCGCGGCCGCGGCGCGTCGGTCGCCATCGTGGACCGCGATCTGTTCGGCGGCTCGTGCCCGTTCTGGGCATGCATGCCGTCCAAGACCCTGCTCCACGCGGCCGAGGTGAAAACGCACGGCGGCGACTACCCATGGCAGAAGGCCTCCGACCGCCGTGACTACATGATCAACCGGATCAAGACGGACCACCCGAACGACGGCAGCCACGTCCACGCACTCGAGAAAGCCGGAGCGTCGGTGTTCCGCGGGACCGCAAAGCTCGCCGGGCCCGGCGCGGTCTCGGTCACGCACGAGAACACGACCCACGAGCTGCGGGCGACGGACGTCATCGTCGCGGTCGGCTCCGTCGGCAAGGTCCCGAAGCTCGATGGCCTCGAGGAGGCCGGCTACTGGACGAACGTGGAGGCGACGAGCCTGCGCGAGCTGCCGAAGAGCATCGTCATCCTCGGCGCCGGCCCGTCGGGCATCGAGATCGCGCAGTACCTCGCGCGCTACGGCGTGCGCACCGCGATCGTCGGCCGGGTCAACCCGACCGATCACCCGAAGAGCTCGGCCTTCCTCGCCGACGTCCTGCGCACGAGCGGGGTCGACGTCCGCGACACCGCGCGGGCGGCGCGGATCAAGCCGAAGGCCGGCCCCGGCGGCGAACACGTCGTCGAGCTCTCCGACGGCACGTCGGTCTCGGGCGCGGTCATCCAGCTCTCGGTCGGCCGCACCTCCGCGAAGGCCCTCGGCGCCATCGGCCTCGACACCGTAGGGGTCAGCTACGACGGTGGCGACACGATCACGGTCGACGACCGGCTGCGCATCGCGGAGCACGTGTACGTGATCGGCGATCCGATCGGGCACGAGCTCTCCACGCACCTCGGCCACTACGAGGGCGAGATGGCCGCGCGCATCGCGCTCGGTGACGACGTCAGGGTCGATTTCAGCGCGACCCCGCGGGTCGTGTACACGGACCCCGAGGCCGCGGCCGTCGGTCTGCGTCTCGATCAGGCGCAGGAGCGGGGGATCGACGCGTTCGAGGAAACGACCGGTTTTCCGAAGAGCACGAAGGGCTACCTGGTCGAGGCCTCGAGCGGCCACCTGGCCATCGTGGTGGACCGGAAGCGGAAGACGCTCATCGGCGCGTTCATCGCGGCGCAGGGCGCGGGCGAGGCCATCCACGCCGCGGTGCTCGCGATCAAGCTCGGCACGCCGATCGACACGCTCGCCCAGACGATCCACGCGTTCCCGACCACGGCGCGCGTCCTCAGCGGCCTGTTCGGCTCGGCCGCCGCGAAGCTCCGATGACCGACGAGTCGTACCTCGAGCTCCTCGACTACCGCCGGCGCGTGAACACGCTGTACGCAAAGGTGCGCGGGCTCCTCGCGGACGATCCGATCGCGGCGCACTCCGCCTGGCGTTCAGGGCGGGACGCGCTGTTCGGGACACATCCGCAATCGGCGCTGCCGGCGCACGAGCGCGCGAAGTTCACCGCCCTCGCGTACACGGAGTACGACCCGGCGTTCGCGTTCAGCGCATCGATCCGGCCGCTGGCGCACGAGCGCTACGACGTCGGGACGAGCACCGGCGACGTCATCCCGTTCGTGCGCTTCGGCGCCGTCGACCTCCCGGTCGG
>DATCQC010000107.1:0-5244 GCA_036569685.1 Candidatus Limnocylindria bacterium
CGTAGATGACGACCGGGAGCCCCTGAGCCGCCGAACGCACGTGGGCGAGCCGATCTTCGAGATCGTCGTGGTACTGCGACCAGCGATCGACGAAGGCGCGGCGACCACCCGACCCACCGAAGCCACGTTGGTCGTAGGCGTGCGTCTCGATCCCCGCTTGGGCGAGCTGCGCCGCGACGTGCCCGTAGCGGCCGGCGTGCTCCGCGATGCCGTGCACGAGCAGCAGGTGCGCTCGCGGCGCACCGGCGGCCGGCCACCGGTCGGTGCGGAGCTTCACGCCGTCGCGGGCGCGCACCACGCTCATCAGCAGGCTCAGAGCCGCAGCGAGAACACCGCAGCGAAGAGCGCCGCGGCTGTACCGATCTGGAGCGCGAGGACCCAGCGCGTCCACATCGGATGGCGCGGTAGCTGTGTCGCCGCGAACAGCGCGATGATCGGGATCTGGGCCGGCATGAGGATCTGAAAGAGGTGCGCCGCGGTCCCCTCGTCAGGCTGCCGAACGAAGCCACCGATCCGAGCAGTCTCGACGAGGCCGGCGATCACCACCGTGAGCGTCATCAACAACGGCAGAAGCGCGCCCAACCACCGCACGGTCAGGAAGGGTACGCCGGCGCACCCCTTCAGCTCCGCGGCGGATGTGCCCCCGTGAGCACGGGCAGCGTTTCCCATCGGAGCAGGTGCGAGCGCAACGGCCACAGCCGCGTGCCCTCGCGGCTCGTGAGGACGTCCGGCTCCGCGACGTGCGCGACGAGATCGTCGACCAGGATGGCCACCGATCGCACCGCAGCGGTGTCGCCATCCGGCGCGACATCGAGGCTGAAGTCCAGGCGCTGCGGTGGCCGCCGTCGCCGCGCGAGGAACACCTCGATGTCGTCGGGCATGCCGGCGATGAGCTGCGCTCGCCGAACGGAGCCGATGGGCGTGGCGCCACCGGCGTGGGTGAGCAACACAGCGGTCTTTGTGAACCAGCGGCTGAGGGTGACGCGGTCGGCTGTCTGGATCGCGCCGACCCGCGGTCGGCCGAACACTGCTCGGCGGAAGCTGTCTTCGAGCACGCTCATCCAGCCCGCGTTGCAGTCAGCGCAAACAACGGCCGTCACTCGGGCGATGCGCTCGGGTGCGCGCAACGAGGACCGGGCAGTCGAGGGCGTCAGCCGGGCGCCGTGGACCTGGCGCACCAGCCAGCGCGCGAAGACGTGCTCGCGCGTCATTGACCGATCCGCTCGAAGACACAGCAGGCAGGGTTCGCTCACGTTCCCTATTACAACGATCGCCCTCAAGGCTTAGCCTCGCGGCCCATGGCCGAAGACCTCGCGCTCTGGCATGACTTCAACCTGAGCGTCGTGACCGCGTCGGCCGCGCTGCTCGGACTGCTCTTCGTCGCGCTCTCGATCCACATGCGCGTGCTGAGCGCGCGCGAGAATGCGGAGCTGCGCGCGGTGGCGCGGACGGTGTTCCTCGGATACGTCATCTCGCTGGCGATCGGCTTTCTCGCCCTCGTGCCGCAAACGCTCTGGGCGTTCGGACTCGAGCTGCTGGCTCTCGTCCTTGCCGCCACGCTGCCGTTCGCGTCGGCAGCCCGCGACGGATTTCGGGCGGCCGGCGTCGGCTACGACCGGCGGGTCACGATCGTCCAGTTCGTCGCGGGCACCGCGCTCTTCGCCGTGAGCTTCGCGACGGCGATCAGCGTGGCGACCGGTGAGGCGCGCGCGCTGTACGCCGTCGGAGGCATCGCGGTCCTCAACCTGCTGTGGGGCGTGTTCAACACCTGGGAGCTCATCTTCCGCGTGCAGGCCCTCGACCAACGCTGAAGCTGGATGCAGGTCAGCTGATGGCGGTCCCGAGCGCCTTGCCGATCCCGTAGGTGACCGCGGCGGCAACGATCCCGATCGCGAGCTGACGGAGGCCCGCGCGAAGCGCGGATTGTCCGGTGATCACCGTGATGAGCGCACCCACTCCGAACAGTGCGAGGGCGCTCAGGGCCGCTGCGGCAACGATGGCCGGCGTCCCGGTCGTGAACGCGAATGGGACGAGCGGCACCAGCGCTCCGGTCGCGAACATCGCGAACGACGTGCCCGCCGCGACCCGCGCCGACCCGCCGAGGTCGTGCGGATCGATGCCGAGCTCTTCGCGTGCGAGCGCGTCCACGGCCGTTCGGGCATCGCCGTGCACGAGCTGACCCGCGATCGCGCGGGCCTGTTCCGCGGCGACGCCCTTCGACCGGTAGATCAGCGTGAGCTCCTCCTCTTCTTCCTGAGGCGCGGCGGCCAGCTCTTCAGCCTCGATCCCGATCTGACGCGCGTACAGCTCGCGCGTGCTCTGGACCGAGAGCCACTCGCCGAGCGCCATGGAGATCGATCCCGCGAGGACCCCGGCGATGCCGGCGAGCGCGATCGTGCGGCTGTCCGCGGTCGCTCCAGCGATGCCCATTACCAGACAGAAATTCGACACGAGGCCGTCGTCGATCCCGAGCACCGCCGCACGGAGGGCGTTGCCGCCGGTCCGGTGCCGTCCCTCGAGGGTCGCGATGCCCGGGCAGGTGATCCCGCTGCCGGCGATCTCGCGCAGCAGGCGCGCGTGCGACCGCTCGTCTCGCGGCAGCGATGTGCCGGTCGCCTCGGGCTGGTCGTCGTAGCCGGCCTGGTCGCGGGATTCGCGGCCGCCCATCGTCGCGGCGATCGCCCCGGCGCCGAATCGCCGTGCGACGGCGGCGAGGATCCGCGCGCGCCACGACGGCCGGGGCATCCCGGTCCACGCGCCGGCGTCGCGCAGCCTGGTCTCCCACAACGAGGCGTGACGTTCTTCCGTCTCGGCCAGATGCCGGTACACGGTCGCGAGCGAGCCATCGTGCTCTGCGTCCGCCATCGCACGGTAGGTCGTGACGCCATCGATCTCGCCTTGGAGGTTCGCCCGCCATCGTGCGATGTCCTGACCCATCGTCTGCGTCATGGACCGTCACGATGGCGCAGCAGTCCCCGAAGCACCATCGGCAGGATCCCGCCGTGCCGGAAATAGTCGACGTCACTGTCGTTGTCGAGGCGGGCGGTGACCTCGAACGACCGGCGCGTTCCGTCACGCGCGACCACGTCCACGGTCAAGCGCGCCCGAGGCCCGAGCCCGCCGGCGATGCCGCGGATCGAGTAGCGCTCCTCGCCGCCGAGACCGAGGCTCGCCATGGACGCAGGCAGCTCGAGCGGGAGGATGCCCATGCCGACGAGGTTGCTCCGGTGGATCCGCTCGAAGCTCTCCGCGAGCACGGCGCGCACGCCCAGGAGCGCGGGACCCTTCGCCGCCCAATCGCGCGAGCTGCCCGATCCGTACTCCTTGCCCGCGAGGACGATGAGCGGCGTGCCCTCCGCCCCGTAGCGCTGCGCCGCGTCGAAGATCGTGAGCACCTCGCCGTCCGGCAGATGCTTCGTCCAGTGGCCCTCGCGGTCGGGGACCAAATGGTTGTGGAGCCGGATGTTCGCGAACGTGCCGCGGACCATCACTTCATGGTCGCCCCGCCGCGCGCCGTAGCTGTTGAATTGGCGCGGCTCGACGCCATGCTCGATGAGGTAGCGGCCGGCCGGGCTCGCCGGCGCGATGCTGCCGGCGGGCGAGATGTGGTCGGTGGTGACCGAGTCGCCGACCACGAGGAGCGCCCGGGCGTCGAGGATGTCGGACGGTGCCGGCGGTCGAGCCTCGAGGCGGTCGAAGAACGGCGGCTCGCGAACGTACGTCGAGGCGGGGTCCCACGCGAAGGTCTGTCCTGAAGGCGCCGGCATGCCCCGCCAGCGCTCGTCGCCCTCGAAGATGCTCGCGTACTCGCGATCGAACATCTCTACCCGCACCGATGCGCGGATGACGGTCGCGACCTCCTCAGCCGACGGCCAAAGATCGGTCAGGTACACCGGCTTCCCGTCGCGGTCACGGCCGAGCGGCTCCGAGCTGAGGTCCGTCCGGACCGTGCCGGCGAGCGCGTACGCGACGACGAGCGGCGGCGAGGCCAGGTAGCTCGAGCGCACGAGCGGATGGGTCCGACCCTCGAAGTTGAGGTTGCCGGAGAGGACCGCGACGACGTTGAGGCCCTCATCCTTCACCGCCGCCTCGACCCGCGGATCCGCGAGCGGACCGCTGTTGCCGATGCAGGTCGTGCAGCCGTAGCCCACGAGGTAGAACCCGAGCGCCTCGAGAGGCTCCATCAGTCCCGCGGCGCGCAGGTAGTCGGTGACGACGCGCGACCCCGGGGCGAGGCTCGTCTTGACGGTCGGCGGGACCCGGAGGCCGCGCTCGACCGCGCGTTTCGCCAGAAGCCCCGCGGCGATCATCACCGACGGATTCGAGGTGTTCGTGCAGCTCGTGATCGCCGCGATGACGACCGAGCCATCGTGGACCCGTGGGCTCGGTGGGGCCGTCTGGCGACCGGCCCGAGAGCTCTCGACGTCGGCGGTGCCGCCTTCGTCGTCGAAGCGCTGGGCCGCGAACGCGGTCGGCCCGCGGGCGTCTCCCGCCACGAAGCTCTCCCAGACGTTCGACAGCCCGACGCGGTCCTGCGGCCGCTTTGGGCCGGCGAGGCTGGGCTCGACGCTCGAGAGGTCGAGCTCGATGAGCTGGCTGAACAGGGGCGTCGGCGCGTCGTCGGTGCGGAACAGACCTTGCGCCTTCGTGTATCGCTCGACCAGGTCGACGAGCTCCGGCTCGCGGCCCGTGGCCTCGAGGTAGCGCAGCGTTTCGAGGTCCGGCGGGAAGAGCGCGGCTGTCGCGCCGTACTCGGGACACATGTTCGAGAGCGTCGCGCGGTCGGCGACCGACAGGCCCGAGAGCCCGGCGCCGCAGAATTCGACGAATGCGTTGACCACGCCGGTACGGCGGAGCAGCTCGGTGAGGGTAAGCACGAGGTCCGTCGCCGTGGCGCCGGGGCGCAGCGCGCCCGTGAAGCGCACGCCAACGACGCGTGGTGTCGAGAGGTACATCGGCTGTCCGAGCATGGCGGCCTCGGCTTCGATGCCGCCTACACCCCATCCGAGGACGCCGAGGCCGTTGACCATCGTCGTGTGCGAGTCAGTCCCGACGAGCGTGTCGGGGATGGCGACGCGAACGCCGTTCTCGTCGCGCAGCTGGACCACGCGCGACAGCCGCTCGAGGTTGATCTGATGGCAGATCCCCATCCCCGGTGGGACGACCCGGAAGTTCCCGAAGGCCTGCTGGGCCCAGCGCAGGAGTGCGTACCGCTCCGCGTTGCGCTCGTACTCCATGTCGATG
>DATCQC010000108.1:0-4976 GCA_036569685.1 Candidatus Limnocylindria bacterium
GCCTGGAGTCTTTGCTGACCGGCCCGCTGACGAGATAGGCGTACGGGTCAAAAAGGCGGCCAGGGCACCGCCATCCGGTAGGGGTCGGGCTGGGGGAACACCTTCGTGCGAAGCAGTCGCTCCACGCGCGCGTTCAGCGCGCGGAGCTCGGCGGGCGCGATCAAGCGGTTCAGCTGCTCGCACAGCGGGCCGTCGAGCTTCGCACGAAGTGATCGCAGCACCTCGAGCTCCTCCGGTTCGATCGGGTCGCCGCGCCAGTCCCAGAGGATCGTGCGCAGCTTCGGCTCCGCTGCGAAACAGATACCGTGATCGACCCCGTAGAGGTGTCCGTCCGGCGCCGGAAGGAGGTGGCCGCCCTTTCGATCCGCGTTGTTGACCGCGGCGTCGAACAGCGCGACGCGGCGCAGGCGCGCGTCGGGCTCGTTCACCATCTTCCAGACGTCGACGGCTTCGTCGACATCGATCCAGAGCTGCGTCATGCCCTCTCCGAACGGGCCGTCGCCGCGCGTCACCGTGGGCGGCACGATCTCCCAGCCGGTCGCCTCGGACACGAGGTATGCCGCGCGCTCGCGCTTCCAGAGCGTGCCGTCCGGGAAGTCCTCGAGCGGCCGTTCGCCGCGGACCGGCTTGTAGACGCAGGTGGCGCTCGCATCCCCGTCGCGTACCTGGCCGAGGAACGACGCGTTCGAGGCGGTGACGATCCGGCCCTCGACGGTGAGCACCCCGTGCTCGAGGAGCCGAAGCGTGGGCTCCCGATCAATGTCGGTCACCCCTCCAGTGTGCGGCCGATACTCGACCCGTGACGATCGAACGTGTCGCGGTCATCGGTGCGGGCGCGGCCGGGCTCGCCTGCGCGCGATGGCTCGTGGACGCCGGCCTCGAGCCGGTGGTCTTCGAGCGGACCGGCGCCGTCGGCGGACTCTGGCGGCCGGATACCGGCCTCGCCTACCCGTCGCTCCGCACGAACACCTCGAAGCAGAAGTCCGCGTTCTCGGATCTCGCGTTCGATGCCGCGCTGCCCGACCACCCGTATCGCGACCAGGTGCTCGCGTATCTCGAGCGCTACGCCGACGTGGCCGGCGTCCGTTCGCGGATCCGCTTCGACTCGGCGGTCCGTTCGGCGCGGCCCGTTGCCGATGGTTGGGACGTCGACGGCGAGCGATTCGACGCGGTCGTCGTCGCAACCGGGCTGTTCGCGCGCCAGCTCGAGCCGCCGCTCCGCGACCGCGAGCGGTTCCGGGGCACGATCCTGCACTCGCGCGACTATCGGGACGCGGTGTCCTTCGCGGGACAGGACGTCGTCGTGGCCGGCGTCGGGTCGAGCGGCGCCGACATCGCGGTCGAGCTCGCGGCGGTCGCTCGATCCGTCACCGTGGCGGTCCGCGATGTCCCCACGTTCACGCCGCGCTATCGCGGCGGACGCCCATTCGATCATCGGTCGACCCGACTCGCCGGCATGCTCCCGCCGCGGATCTGGCGCTGGCGCGCGGGTCGCGTCCTGAACGACGAATACCGCACGCGCGGTCTCCAGCTCGGACGGATCAGCCGCAAGACGACGCCGGGCTCTGAGCTTCTGGACGAGCTTGCGCGCGGGCGCGTGGCAATGCGGCCGGCGCTCGTCGGGCTCGATGAGACCGGCGCGCTCTTCGCCGATGGGACACGCATCGACGCGGACGCGATCGTCCTCGCGACCGGCTACGCGCACGCGTTCCCGTTCCTGCCGGGCGGGATCCCCGCGACCTTCGACGGCAAGCTCGCGCTGTACCGGCTCGTGTTCCCTCCGGGCGTCCCGAAGCTGGCGTTCGTCGGCATGACCCGCGTCTCCGGTCCAGTCTTCCCCGTGGTCGAGCTCCAGGCGCGCTGGGTCGCCGCGGTCTTCGCCGGTCGTGCGTCTCTGCCCTCCGCCGACGCCATGCGGGCGGAGATCGAAACGCGCATCAGCCGCGCGCGGGCGCTCGGCGACGACCAGATGCGCGTCGAGCTCTTGCCGTACCTCGACGACATCGCCTCGCGCATCGGCGCGAAGCCGTCACTCCTACGGCACCCGCGGTTGCTCGTGTCGCCCGTGAGCGCGCGCGATTATCGGACCTAAACTGCGCGAGCCGTGAACGCCAAGCAACTCGCCGACGAGCTCCGTCCCAAGGTCCGGTCCTCGATGGCCGACGTGCGTGCGGGCCTCGAGCGCCTCGCGCGCGTGCCATCGATGAGCGCGCCAGGCTGGGCCGCCGCGCCGGTCCAAGAGACGGCGAAGCTGACCGCGGAGCTCTTCACGGCCGCCGGTGTGAATGCCCGCGTGATCGAGACGGACGGCGCCCATCCGGCGGTCGTCGGACGGATCGCGGGCCCCGCCGGATCGCCGACGGTCCTCCTCTACGCGCACCACGACGTGCAGCCACCCGGGCCGCGCGACCGCTGGAAGACCGATCCATTCGCGCCGACCGAGCGCGACGGCCGTCTCTACGGCCGCGGCGTCGCCGACGACAAGGCCGGCATCGCGGCTCATCTCGCGGCGCTGCGCGCATACGGCGGGAAGCCGCCGTGCGGCGTCGCGCTGTTCATCGAAGGTGAGGAGGAGTCGGGCTCCGCGCACCTGATGGACTTCCTTCGGGCCGAGAAGGACACGCTTGTGTGCGACGCGGTGATCATCGCCGACTCCGCGAACTGGCGCATCGGCCAGCCGGCGATCACGACGACTCTGCGAGGCAACGCGCTCGTCACGGTCGAGGTGCGCGTGAGCGATCACGCCGTGCACAGCGGTGGCTTCGGCGGCGCGGTACCCGACGCGCTCATGGCGATGTCCCGGCTGCTCGCATCGCTGCATGACGACCTCGGTCGCGTCGCCGTGGCCGGCCTGAAGACCGGCGACGCCGATCCCCTGGACCTCACGGAGGACGAGCTGCGCCGCTGGGTCGGTACGCGGCCGTCGGTGAAGCTCATCGGAGACGGATCGATCACCTCGCGCCTCTGGCGCAAGCCGACGGTCTCGATCATCGGCCTCGACGCGACACCGGTGAAGGAATCGTCCAACACGCTCTGGCCGGTCGCGACGGCGCAGCTCTCGATGCGCGTCCCGCCCGGTCAGGATGCGAAGGCCGCTCAAGACGCGCTCGTGAAGCACCTCGAGTCACACGCGCCGTGGGGCGCCGAGGTACGGATCACGCGCGGCTCGACAGGCGAAGCGTTCACCGGGACGACGAGCGGCCCGGCGTACGCCGCTCTGAAGGACGCGCTCGGTGCGGCATGGGGCCGGCCGGCCATCGACATCGGCCAGGGCGGCAGCATCCCGTTCCTGTTCGATTTCGCGCGCACGTTCCCGGGCGCCGCACTGCTCGTCACGGGCGTCGAGGATCCCGAATCCAACGCGCACTCGGAGAATGAGAGCCTGCATCTCGCCGAGTTCGAGAACGTCTGCGTCGCCGAGGCCACGTTCCTTGGGCTGTTCGGAGCGATGGGGCGGGGCTGATGCTCCGCAGCATCCTGTTCCTGCGCTGCCCGCGCTGCCGTCGCGGGAACCTGTTCACGGGAATCCTCGAGATGCCCGAGCGCTGCCCGGAGTGCGGCTTGCTCTACGAGCGCGAGCATGGGTACTTCGTCGGCGCCATGGCGATCAGCTACGGCCTCGCCGTCGCGCTCGTCGCGCTCCTCTTCTTCGCCGTCCTCGCGATCACGCATTGGCCGCTCGAGTGGGTGTTGGTCGTCTCGGGGCTCGCGTTCCTACCGCTCGCGCCGCTCTGCCTGCGGTATTCGCGCGCGCTGTGGATGAACCTTGATCGCCGGATCGACCCGCTCGATCCCGATTGACTCGTGCGGCCACGCGAACACGTGATGTTCCACGATCGCACTGAGGCCGGCCAGGCCCTCGGTCGCCGGCTGCGGGACCAGCGGCTCGAGGACCCGGTCGTCCTCGGCCTGCCGCGCGGCGGCGTCGTCGTCGCGGCCGAAGTGGCGCGCGCGTTGAATGCTCCGCTCGATGTGCTGGTCGCGCGAAAGCTCGGCGTTCCGCGACAGCCGGAGCTCGCGTTCGGCGCGGTGGCGCCGGGCGTCGTCGCGCTGCGCGACGACATCGTCGCCGCGGCCGGGATCGCCAAGATCCAGATCGACGACGCCGCTGCGCGTGAGTCCGGCAAGCTGGCCGAGCTGGCCGAGCGTTATCGCGGCGGCATCGCAGCGGTACCGGTGCGCGGTCGGACCGCGGTGATCGTCGACGACGGCCTTGCGACCGGCGCGACGGCGACCGCCGCGGCGCGCTCGATCCGCCGGGAGGAGCCGGCGCGCATGGTCATTGCCGTTCCGGTGTGCGCGCCGCAGACCGCGAACGAGCTTCGGCGGGAGGTCGACCTGCTGTTCTGCCTTGGCGAGTACCACGACTTTCGGGCGGTCGGGATGTACTACGACGATTTCGCGTCCGTATCGGACGATCAGGTTCGCGACCTGATCGCGCGGAGCCGCCATGCGCCTCTCGGTCAATAGCGGGCTGATCGAGGGCGACCTTGTCGTTCCCGACCGCGCGCGCGGGGTCGTGGTGTTCGCGCACGGCAGCGGTAGCTCGCGGCACAGCGCGCGGAACAAGCATGTCGCCGAGGCGCTGCGGGCCGGTGGGTTCGGGACGCTCCTGTTCGACCTCCTGACCGCGGCCGAGGAACGAGAGGATGAGCGCACTCGGGCGCTGCGGTTCGACATCGACCTGCTTGCGGCACGGCTCGCGATGGTGACGGACGCGCTTGGCGGCGAGCCGTCGGCGCGCGGACTTCCGCTCGGCTACTTCGGTGCGAGTACCGGTGCGGCGGCGGCCCTGTCGGCTACAGCCGTCCGCGCAGACGTTCGCGCGGTCGTTTCGCGCGGCGGGCGGCCGGACCTCGCCGGTGACGCGCTCCGGCGCGTGACCGTGCCGGTGCTGCTCATCGTGGGCGAGCTCGATCGTGAGGTCCTCGCGCTCAATCGCGGCGCTCAAGCGCTCCTCGGCGGCCCGAACGAAC
>DATCQC010000109.1:0-5832 GCA_036569685.1 Candidatus Limnocylindria bacterium
CCTCCAGGTCCGGCGCGCCCTTCCGGTGGACGTGCGCCTCGAGCAGGGTGCGCTCCTCCGTCGTGCAGCGGCCGGCGCCGATCTCGGCGAGCAGCCCGTCGAGCTCCTCGATGGATCCGCCCGCGAGGAACCCGAGTCGGCCGAGGTTCACGCCGAGCATCGGGATCGCGAGCGGCGCGAGTGCGCGGGCCGCGCGCAGCATCGTGCCGTCACCGCCGAAGACGATCGCCACCTCCGCACCGGCCACTTCGCGCGCGAGCGACGGCGAGTCGAGCTTCACCTCGACGACCTCGTGCCCGTTCGTGCGCGCGCGCGTCGCCGCATCGCGTGCCGCGGCGACGGCCACATCCCAGTCCGGCCGCACCGCGAACGCGAGCTTCACTCCGCGGCCTCGGCGGCGCGCTCGCGGATCCGGCCCGGCGTGAGGCCGGGATCGCCCTTGCGGCTGTGAACGAAGATCTCGCGATTCCCGTCGCGGCCGGGCAGCCGCGACGGCACGATCGCGACCGTGCCGACGCCGACCGCGGTGAACGCCTCGCAGACGGCGGCCGTCGCGTCGGCACGGTCCTTCGCGTCGCGCACGATGCCGCCGCGGCCCACGGCGGCCCGGCCGGCCTCGAACTGCGGCTTCACGAGGGCGACGACGTCGCCGCCCTCGCGCAGGTGCCGGAATGACGGAGGGAGGGCGATCCGGAGGGAGATGAACGAGACGTCGGCGACGACGAGATCCACCCCTTCCGGGAGCTCGAAGCCCAGGCGAGCGTTCACACCCTCGCGCGCGATGACCCGCGCGTCGGTCCGGAGCTTCCAGTCCAGCTGGCCCTTCCCGACATCGATCGCGTAGACCCGCAGCGCGCCCCGCTGCAGGAGGCAGTCGGTGAAGCCGCCGGTCGAGGAACCGACATCGAGCGCGATGAGCCCGTTGACCTGGATGCCGAGCTCGTCCAGCGCCGCGTCGAGCTTCTCACCCCCGCGCGAGACGAATCGCGGACCCTGCGCGATCGTGATCGCCACGGCATCGGACACCGGGGCGGCCGCGCGGTCCGCGACCTCTCCGTCGACGCGGACCGCGCCGGCGAGGATGAGGGCCTGCGCGCGCTCGCGGCTCGGAGCGAGCGAACGTTGGACGAGCAGCTGATCGAGTCGCACGCGCGTCGCCATCACCGGCGAAAGCCTATCCCTAGACTTCGCGCGATGCCGAAGCGTTTACCTCGTTCGCGCACGCTCAAAGGCGATCCGAAGCTCGCGTACTACGACTCGGCCGGCGGTGCCGCCGGCGAACCGCCGATCGTTCTGCTCCACGGCGCGACGTTCCGCGCGGAGGACTGGGAGAACATCTTCCCGCGCCTCGCGACGCGCTATCGCGTCATCGCGTACGACGCGCGCGGGCACGGGAAGAGCGCCCGCGCG
Organism: Candidatus Limnocylindria bacterium; assembly: GCA_036569685.1. Taxonomy (GTDB): domain Bacteria; phylum Chloroflexota; class Limnocylindria; order P2-11E; family P2-11E; genus UBA4735. Next base: position 1,411 of record DATCQC010000109.1, read on the forward strand.
ACGAGCTACGCGATCGGAGATTTCGCTGACGATCTGCTTCGGGTGATCGACACGGTCGCCGGCGGACCAGCCATCGTCATCGGCCACTCGCTCGGCGGCGCGACCGCGCTCGTGGCCGCGGCGAAGCGCCCCGCGGCCGTCCGAGCGCTCGTCCTCGAGGAGCCGGTCGTCGATAACTGGGACCGCGACTGGCGGGCGCAGTACTACACGGACGTGCGCGCGGCGCTGGACAAGAACGGCGAACCGTCGACGTTCAAGCGCGCCGTTGCCTCGCTCCCGCTGCCCGCGCGTGGGCCGCGCGGCGAGCGCACCGTCGACGAGGTCCGCGGCTTCTACGCCGCCGATCGGCTCGCGACGTATTACAAGGACGTGGACCCCGCGTTCGTCGAGCAGTTCGGCCACAGCAAGCCCGACGGGCACGAGCTGGTGGTGAGCGCGATCCCCACGATGCCGACCCTGCTGCTCGCGGCGCACACCGCGGATGGCAGCGCATTGAAGGAGGGCGAGGCCGAGGCGCTGGTCAAGAAGTGGCCCGACGCGCAGCTCGTGAAGTTCCCGAGCGTCGGCCATCGCATCCACGGCCTGCGCCCCGAGCCGTTCCTCGAAGCGCTCGAGCCGTTCCTCCGCAAGGCGCGGGCTTCGATGTAGCGGGGCGCGCGGCGTCTTCTTCGCTCGGTCGTCGATTCGCACCGCGACATTGGAGTGCCCCTACCGGTTCCGACCGCTCGCTCAGAAGACCCCGCGCGCCCCTCGACACCGCGCGCTTCGCTTCGGCTCGTTAGCGGACGGTGATGGTCCAGAACACGCCGGAGTCCTCGAGCCACGTGGCTCCGTCAACGACGCCACGGACGTCGAGCCGGTACGTGCCGGGCGTCGCGGGCGCGTGGATCTGGAACTGGAACCAGCCGGTCTGGCCCGGTCCGACGTACGAGGTGGACTGGGTCGCGAGACGGTTCCCGAGCCCGAGCTCCGGGTGCGTCGCGTCGAGCGGGGAGCTGGTCCCGAGGTTGGCCTGCTGACCGGGGCTGCCCTGATACCAGCCGCGATAGCCGGTGTTCCGGAGCGCGACGACAAGCGTCGCCGTCTGACCCGGGGCGAGCGTCAGGTCGGCGCTTTGGCCGGCCCAGGCGCTGTGGAAACCGAGGTCGAAGGACGTGACGGCGCCGCTCGCGCCTTGCGCGATGCCGCCGAAGTCCGCGTCCCAATACCAGCCGTACGTCGAGCCGCTCGAGTACGCGCGGCCGATGCCGATCGCTCGATACGCGGGGTTCGTGAGGACCGCGAGGTGCGCCGGGCTGTTGATCCAGCCCTGGAGGACATCCGAGGCGCTCGTGTAGCCGGCCGCGAGGTCCTCGCCGGCCCAGGTCGAGAACGCCGGGTAGCCGGCGTCGGCCATCCGCTGCGTCGGGGACCGGCCGTCGAGCGAGGTGTGCTGGAAGTAGTTGTTCACGGACATGTCGGTGGCCATCCACTTCGCGGCCATCGTGAGCGAGTCGGACACCATGAGCGTTGAAAGACCATGCGAGACGCGGAAGCTGTTCACCTGGGCGAGGAGATCGTTCTCCCCGCTGTCGAGCGTCGCGGCGCGGGCGGCCACCCCTCCGCCGGCGAGCTCCGCGAGGGCGATGAACAGCAGTGCGCCAAGCGCGATCTTCCTCATGATTGTTCCCTTCCCTGTGGACCGGGCGACCGTGCCTGTGCGCACTCGTGTCGCTCTGCTCTGGAAGGTAAATCGCGTATGACCCCGGTGCGTTACCCCATCGTTACGCCAAAGGTCATTCCGCACGCGGTCGAAACCTGGGGCTCGCTAGGTCGCCGGCCGCTTCCCCTGCTGCGCGAGCGCATCGGCGAGCTTCGTGATCCGCTGATCCGCGGCATCGAGCCGTTTGGTGCACTCCGCGTACAGCCGGAGGCCCTCCTCATAGAGCTGCACGGCCTCATCGAGGTCGAGCGCGGGATCCTCGAGCTTGTCGGCGATCGCCTCCAGGCGCTCGAGCGCGGCCTCGATCGGTCGGTCGGCGTCAGGCTCCGCCATCGGTCACCTCCACGGACTCGACCCGCGCACCGGCCCGGCCATCCCGCATCCGCAGCTTGACCTGCTCGCCCGCACGGAGTGCGGCCACCTCGGTCCGGAGGCGTCCATCCTCGCCCTCCACGATCGCGTAGCCGCGTCCGAGCACGGCCAATGGGGACAACGCCTCGAGCCGCCGGCGCGCGCTCACCGTGCGCTGCCGTCGCAGGGGCACCGCCCGCGCGATGGCGCGGTCGATCGCCCGTCGGCTGTCGTCGAGCTGCAGCCGCAGCTCCGCGATGCGGGCCGCCGGCGCCCGCCGCTCGATGAGCCGCTTCGCATTCGTCGCGCGGCGGCGCCGGTCGCTGGCGATCTCCCGGACCCGGCCGTCGATCCGGCGCCGAAGGCGCGCGAGCGCGGCGACGTCGGCGCCGGCGTCGGGCACGACGAGCTCGGCGGCGACCGACGGCGTCGGAGCGCGCACGTCGGCGACGAGGTCGACCAGCGTCACGTCGGATTCGTGGCCCACCCCGGTACACACCGGTCGCGCGGCGCGCGAGACGGCCCGCACGAGGGCCTCGTCGTTGAAGGGCGAGAGATCCTCGCTCGCACCGCCGCCTCGGGCGAGGATGATCACGTCGAGATCGCGCAGCTGCGCGAGCCCATCGAACGCCGCGATCATCGATTCGACCGCGCCGGCACCCTGTACCTGCGCCGCGGCGAAGATGAGCTCGACGCGCGGATCGCGTCGCAGACAGACCGTCTGTACGTCGTGCCACGCAGCGCCAGTCGGGCTCGTGATCACCCCCACGCGCCGTGGCCGGAGCGGGAGCGCGCGCTTGCGCTCCTGCTTGAACAGTCCTTCCGCATCGAGCCGTTTGCGCAGGGCCTCGAGCCGCAGGAACGCGTCGCCTGCTCCGGCGGGCCGGACGTCGTCGCAGCGCAGGTTGTAGGAGCCGGCCTTCAGATAGACCTCGATGTAGCCATGGGCGACGACCCGCAAGCCCTGGCGCGGCGTCAATGGCACATTCATCGCTTGCGTCGCGAACAGCACGCATTGCAGCTGAGCGGTGCTGTCCTTCAGCGTGAAGTACACGTGTCCGGCGGATGATCGCGACGTCTCGACGATCTCGCCCTCGACCCACAGATCCTTGAACTCATCCGTCGCCTGAAGCCGCTCGCCGATGCGCGCGGTGAGTTGACCGACCCGCAGGATGTTGGTCGGCGCGCGGGTCACGACGCCCGTTCGATGTACTCCCCGGTCCGCGTGTCGACCTTGATCCGGTCGCCCTGGTTCACGAACAGCGGGACGTTCACCTTGAGCCCCGACTCGAGCGTCGCGGGCTTGTTGGCGCCGGTCGCCGTGTCGCCCTTGAGCCCGAACTCGACGCTCTTCACGGTGAGGACGACCGACGGCGGTAGGTCCACGCCGATCGGTTCACCCTCGTACTCGTTGAGCGTCACGACCATCCCGTCGGTCAGGTAATTGACCCCATCACCAAGCTGGTCGCCGTTGAGCGCGACCTGGTCGTACGTCTTCGTGTCCATGAAGTGGTAGAGGTCGCCGTCGTGATACATGTATTGAACGTCGCGGTGATCGAGGCGCGCGCGCGCGAAGCGGTCCCCGGCCTGGAAGGTCTTCTCGATGAGGTCACCGCGCCGCACGTTGCGAAGCTTCATCCGGACCTGCGCGCTCCCGCGGCCCATCTTGATGTGCTGGAACTCGACGATCTGGTACAGGTTGCCGTCGAGCTCGATCGTCATGCCGCGCTTTATCTCACCGGTCGAGACCATTCCTCAGGCGTGCTCGAGAAGCCACTTCAGGGCTTCCAGGTAGCCCGCCACTCCTTTACCGATCACTTGGTGCGCCGTGACGTCCGCCAGATACGTATGGTGCCTGAACGGCTCGCGCTTGCCGATGTCGCTGATGTGCACCTCGACGACCGGGAACGCGCACCCGGCGACGGCATCGCGCAGGACGATCGAGGTGTGGGCGAGCCCGCCGGGATTGATGATGGCACCATCCGCGTCGGCGTGCTCCTGCAGGAAGTCGATGAGCGCGCCCTCGTGGTTGGATTGGAAGTCCGCGATGGTATGTCCGGCACCGGCAAGGTCGCGGCACCGCTGGACCACCTCGGCGAGGGACGTCGTCCCGTAGATCGCGGGCTCACGCGTTCCCAGCGTGTTGAGGTTCGGACCATTCAGCAGGAGCAGCTTCACGGTCCCTCCACGATCGCCGCGGCCTGACGGAGCGAGCGCGCGCCCACATCCGTGACCTCGCTGAACCGGCCGATCGTCCTCGGCAGGATCCACCGCACCTGGTCGCGCCGCGCTTTCTTGTCGGCCAGCAGGAACGACCACGTCCGGGCCGGCAGCTTCGCCCGGACCGGCAGGCCGGCCGTGCCCAGGAG
>DATCQC010000110.1:0-6819 GCA_036569685.1 Candidatus Limnocylindria bacterium
GGGTGCCGACGTCGGCAGGCAGAACCGTTCGGCGCTCTCCTACGCGGACGACTAGCAGAAGCGGGTCGCCGACGCGTACATCAAGCAGCTCGACTCAGCCAAGGTCGTCGACCGCGCGATCGTCACCGAGGTCACACCACTCGAGCGGTTCTACGAGGCTGAGGCCTATCACCAGAACTACGCGGCGCGGAATCCCGGCCAGCCCTACATCGCGTACACCGCGGCGCCGAAGGTGAAGAAGGTCCGCCAGTACTACGCGGACCAGCTCAAGACGAGCTAGCGGAACAGCTCACGCGACCGGCCCGCGCTAGAAGCCGAGAGCCTCCTGGACCATGACGACCGTGGTCCGGCCGGGCCGCGGGTCGCGGTTCACGATGAGGATGTAGCTCACGTAGCTGTCCATCCCCAGCGCCCCGCGCAGCCGCTCGCTCTCGAGCTCGAGCGCGTAGTCGTACACGCGGCGCAGGGCGTCATCGACGTCCGCGACGATCTTCTGCGCGCCGACGACGAGGATCAGCTTGCCGGCGCTCGCGGCGTACGGGGCGAGCTGGCTGCCGCTGTTCGATGCCGCGAGGAGCTTGCCATCCTCGGTCACCGCGGCGACGCTGCCGAGCATGATGTCGGGCGCCGCGACGAGCTTCCGGATCTCGCGGCCCTGGGTCGCCCGGTCCATCGCGAGGGTCCGCTTGCGCAGCCAATCGACGCGCGGCGACCGCTCGAGCTCGGACACGATGCCGATCTCCTGCAGCGTCTTGGACGCACCGCTGTGAACCTCCGCGCCGTCCGGGATCCGGGCGAGGACCTCGCGCTTCGCATCCGCGGCGCTGTCGACGACCACCGTCTCGATGTTGTTCGCGCGGAGCGCCGCGGCGGTGCGCTGGATCCGGTCTTCAGAGGCGGGTGCGGTGTAGTCGGCCACGGGGTGGACAACCCGTGACGCAACCGACGTATTCCCCGCTCGATGGGCTGGCACATGGATTGCCTTGAGAGGCGCCCATGGACAACCTGAGCAACCAGCGCACCGCGAACACCGCGCTCTGCCGCTGCAGCCGCTGCACACGGGACCGTCTCGTCCTCAGCTCGCTGTCCCCGCGCATCGCGAGGGTCCTCCGCCAGGCGATCGCCTCGAGCCGCTAGCCCCGTGCCCGCTGCTGCATCCGGCGCTCGCGCCGCAGCTTCGCCGCGGCCATGCGGCGCTTTTCGTCGTCGGTCTCGGCGAGCAGAGGCGGGAGCGGCGCGGTCTTCCCGTCGTCGCCGATCGCGACGAACACCAGGTACGCCGACGACACGTGGACGACGGTGCCGCTCAGCACGTCCTCCGCGTCCACGCGGACACCGACCTCCATGCTCCTCATCCCGACGTCGTTGACCGACGCTCGCGCGGTGACGAGGTTGCCGACGTAGACCGGCGCCACGAAGGACAGCTCGTCGACGCGGGCGGTGACCACTCGCTGGCGCGCGTGGCGCGTCGCGGCCGCGCCGGCGCACTCGTCGATGAGTCGCATGATCTCGCCGCCGTGCACGTTGCCCCACGGGTTCGCGTCGCTCGGCAGCATCGTCTTCGAGAAGACGGTCTTGGACGCGGACACGGGCTTCGCCGATCGGTCAGCCATGCCGCGAAGTGTGGCATCCGCCCCGCTACCCGCCTAGCATCCGTGCCCAGTGAGCGTACTGTCGCGTGAAGAGCTTCGGGCCGCGATCGCCGCGCAGCCGCCGCTCGTCGAGGGCATCGACCCAGCGACCCAGCTCCAGCCGAACGGCATCGATCTGCGGGTCGAGCGCATCCAACGGCTCACCTCACCGGGACTGCTGGGCGCCGCGCCCAATCTCCGCGAGCCCGCGGCACGAGAGGACGTGCAGCCCGACGCCGACGGGTGGTGGGACCTCCATCAAGGCAGCTACGTCATCGGCTACGCCGAGAAGGTGAACCTGCCGTCCGACCTCATGGCCTTCGCGCGGCCGCGCTCGACGTTGCTCCGCTCCGGTGTCGCCCTGCAGAGCGCGGTGTGGGACGCCGGGTACTCGGGCCGTGGCGAAGGTCTGCTCTCGGTGCTGAATCCGCGCGGGTATCGCCTGCAGCGTGGCGCTGCGGTCCTGCAGCTCGTGTTCCTTCGCCTCTCCGCCGCGACGGCCGAGGGCTACAAGGGCAAATACCAGGGCGAGGGCACGGCGGGTCCCGCCGGGAGCATCGAGTGACACGCACGGTCCTCCACGACGCCGCGCTGGCCGATGGGACATCCGACCTGCTGCGACTCGGTGTGAGCGTCGCGATCGCGGACGGCACGATCGAAGCGATCGGCGCGAACGACGAGATCGATCCGAAGGGCGCGACGGTGATCGACGCGGGCGGCGCGGTCATCGTTCCCGGGATGGTCGACTGCCACAGCCACCTCACCATGCAGGGCGGCAGCCACTGGATCGCACGCGGCGATGATCCGCCGGCCGTCCTGCGGCAGGTCGCGAGGGAGAACGCGAACCGGCTCGTGCAGGCGGGCGTGCTGTGGGCGCGCGATGTCGGCGCGCCGAGCGCCAATGGCCGGCCGATCTCGCTCGACGTCCGCGAGGAGCTGAACGGCACGGCCGGGAACCCGTACATCCGCGTCGCGGGGACCTGGATCGGGAAGACCGGCTATCCCGACATGTGGGTGACCACCGACGACGACGGCCTGACCGCCGCGGCACTCCACCAGCTCGACCTCGGCACCGACTTCGTGAAGATCTACATGGACGCGCCGGGCGGCGTGAAGGAATCGCCGTTCGGCGTGCCCGCGATGACGGCGATGACGAAGGCGGTCCATGCGCGCGGCGCGCGCGTCGCGTGCCACTCGGGCTACCTCGACGGCGCGCGCGTGGCGGCCGCGGCCGGTGTGGATTCGATCGAGCACGGCATGGAGCTCGACGACGACATTGCCCGCACGATGAAGCAGAACAACGTGACGCTCACCTCGACGCTCTCCGTCTTCGCGTCGTGGGAATCGTTCGCGCGCACGACCGCTATCGATCGATTCACGACGACCGAGAGCGCGGAGCGCATCGCGAAACGCAAGGAGGGCGCGTACGCGTCCGTCGCGGCGGCGAAGCGCGCCGGCGTGCGGATCGCCACCGGCTCCGACTTCGGCGGCGGCTCGGTGCGCGCCGGTCATCTCGCCTGGGAGGTCGAGCTGCTCGTCGCGGCCGGCCTCACTCCACGCGAGGCCCTCGTCGCCGCGACGCGTGCCGGTGGCGAGCTGCTCGGCGACGATCACGCCGGTCGCATCGGGCGGGGGATGCCGGCCGACCTCGTCCTGGTCCACGGGGATCCCCTCTCCGATGCCCGCGCGCTCTGGCGCGTGTGGGCCGTGTATCAGGGCGGCACGCGGGTCGCGTAATGGACGGCCCGCGCATCGAGATGGAGCCGAACGGGCCGTACGTGGTCTATGGTCGGCGATCATCGTCGATGCCGACGGGCACGAGCGCCACGTCGAGGCGGGCCACTCGGTGAAGCTGTGCCGCTGGCGCGGTCTGCATTTCCATCATAATATGCCTTGACAAGCATATTCCTATAAGCGTATATATAGCCCATGCAGAGCACGTTCAGCGCCCTCGCCGAGCCGAACCGGCTCCAGATCGTCGAGCTCCTCCGACACCGGCCGCTGCCGGTCGGCGGGATCGCCCATCGCCTTCGGATGCGCCAGCCGCAGGTGTCGAAGCACTTACGCGTGCTGAGCGAGGCCGGGCTGGTGCAGGTCCGTCCGGTCGCCCAGCAGCGCATCTACGGCCTGCGAGCCGAGGGGCTCAAGGAGCTCGACGACTGGTTGGAGGGGTACCGCAGGCTCTGGGGCGAGCGCTTCGAACAGCTCGACGACGTGCTGCGCGATCTACAACAGAAAAAGGGGAGTACCGATGGCCACCGCACGTAAGTCCGACCTCACGATCACCCGCGTGTCCGACACAGAGCTCCTGCTCACGCGCGAGTTCGATGCCCCGCGCGAGCTCGTGTTCAAGGCGATGACCGACCCGGCGCTGCTCTCACGGTGGTGGGGCCCACGAAAGTACCGGACGGTCGTCGATGAGCTGGACGCCAGGCCCGGCGGCAAGTGGCGGATGCACAACATCGGGGCCGACGGCAGCGATCACGCGTTCCGCGGGGAGTTCCGCGAGGTCGTCCCTTCGGAGCGGGTCGTGTGGACCTTCGAGTACGAGCCGCTTCCTGGACACATCTCGGTCGAGACGATGACGCTCACCGAGCGCGAGGGTCGCACTCTCCTCACCGTCCGCGACCAGTTCTCGTCGAAGGAAGACCTCGACGGCATGGTCAACAGCGGAATGGAGGCGGGCGCGCGCGAGAGCTACGAGCGGCTCGACGAGGTGCTCGCCGAGCTCACGAAGAAGACGGCCTAGACGCTCGGGAGGTCCACTCCCTTGTCCTTCGCGAACGCGATCGCATCCGGGTAGCCGGCGTCGGCGTGACGCATGACGCCGGTCCCCGGGTCGGTCGTCAGGACGCGGTCGAGCTTCTTCCGTCCGAGCTCGGTCCCGTCCGCGACAGCGACCATCCCCGCGTGGATCGAGTTGCCGATCCCGACGCCGCCGCCGTGGTGCACCGATACCCAGGTCGCGCCCGCGGCCGTGTTCACCAGCGCGTTCAGGATCGGCCAGTCGGCGATGGCGTCGCTCCCGTCGCGCATCCCCTCGGTCTCGCGGTTCGGCGACGCGACCGAGCCTGAGTCGAGGTGGTCGCGGCCGATGACGATCGGCGCCCTCAGCGCTCCCGTGCGCACCATGTCGTCGATCCGCGCGCCGAACTCCGCCCGCTCGCCGTACCCGAGCCAGCACACACGCGCCGGCAGTCCCTGGAACGGCACGCGAGATTCCGCGAGCTCGATCCAGCGCGCGAGGGTGCGATCTTCCGGGAAGAGGTCGAGGACCGCGCGGTCGGTGGCGAGGATGTCCGCCGGGTCGCCCGACAGGGCCACCCACCGGAACGGGCCCTTCCCGCGCTCGAACAGCGGCCGGATGTACGCGGGCACGAAGCCCGGGTAGTCGAACGCCCGCGCGTAGCCGGCCGTCTTCGCCTCGCCGCGCAGGTTGTTCCCGTAGTCGAACGCGACGCTGCCACGGTCCTTCAACGCGACGATGGCCTCGCATTGCGTGGCGATCGACGCGCGGGACGCCTCGATGTACCCGGCCGCGTCGTTGATCCGGAGCACGCCGGCATGGCGGACGTCGGGCACGTAGCCGTCGAGCGGGTCGTGCGCGGAGGTCTGGTCGGTCACGACGTCCACGCGGACACCGCGACGCACGAGCTCGGGCAGAACGGCGGCCGCGTTCGCGACGAGGCCGATCGACCGCGGCGTGCGTGATCCGAGGTAGCCCTCGGCCCGGGCGAGCGCGTCGTCGAGCGACTCGGTCACCTCGTCGAGGAAGCCCTGCTTCAAGCGGCGCTCCGCGCGCGTCGGATCGACCTCGACGACGAGCGCGACTCCGCCGTTCATCGTGATCGCGAGCGGCTGCGCGCCGCCCATCCCGCCGAGACCCGCGGTGACGACAAGGCGCCCGTCGAGCGTGCCGTCGAAGTGCGTGCGCGCGACCGCCGCGAACGTCTCGTACGTTCCCTGCAGGATGCCCTGGGTCCCGATGTAGATCCACGAGCCGGCGGTCATCTGCCCGTACATCGTCAGGCCCATCGCTTCGAGGGCGCGGAACTCGTCCCACGTCGCCCACTTCGGCACGAGCATCGCGTTCGAGATGAGGACCCGCGGCGCCCACTCGTGCGTGCGGAAGACCCCGACGGCCTTGCCCGACTGCACGAGGAGGGTCTCGTCGTCCTTCAAGCGCTTGAGCGTCGCGAGGATCACGTCGAACGCCTGCCACGAGCGCGCGGCGCGGCCGGTGCCGCCGTACACGATGAGCTCGTCGGGCCGTTCCGCGACCTCCGGGTCGAGGTTGTTCTGGAGCATCCGGAACGCAGCCTCCTGCGGCCATGCGAGCGTCGATAGCTGAGGTCCCCGCGGCGCGCGGACGACGCGCCCGGCCACGGCGCTCACCGGGGCACCGCAGCGCAGCGCTGTAACAGCGTCTCGGTACGCTGACGCTCGAACGGCGTGACCGGCGTGTCGAAGAAATCGCGGACCTCCTCGAGGAGCGTCCGCGCCTCGGCGGCGCGGCCGCGGTCGATGAGGAAGCTCGCGAGGTCACGCTGCATCTCCATCCGCAGCAGCACGTAGTCGCTCCGTCCGATCCCATCGAGCGCCTGTCGGAACAGTCGTTCGGCCTCCGCGGTCGCTCCGTCGGCGACGCAAACCGCCGCTAGCGCCGCGGTGCTCGTGGCGATCGTGTAGACGTCCTGGGTAGCCACCTCTGCGCGCGAGGTCTCAGCCTGGCGACGGGCTTCGGGGATCTCGCCCAGGCTGACGAGCGTCTTGACGAGTCGTGTCCGCGCTTCCGCCCGATGACCTTGCAACGGCGGGCCCGATAGCCGTTCGATAGCGCGCTCGTGCGCCTGGCGGGCCTGTGCGAGCTCGCCCGCCATCGCCAATGCGGTCCCGAGCAAGCCATAGTTGGTGCCGATGTCCATGAGTGCCCCGGCATCGATCGCCGCATCCACGGCTTCCTTCGCCCTGGTCACAGCTACGTCGAGCTCGCCGCGCCACATGGCGGCGAAGACCTTGCCGCCTAACGCGTCAGCGAGCTGCAGCGACGATCCGCTCGATGCTGCCCGCTCGTTCGCTCGCGCGTTGTATTCGACGGCCTGGACGAAGGCGCCACCGTGCGCCGTGTTCGCGCCAAGCCAGGTGAGGACGGTGCTCAGGTGCCGCTCGGCGCGGGTCGCCTCGATGT
>DATCQC010000111.1:0-4197 GCA_036569685.1 Candidatus Limnocylindria bacterium
ACAGCGTCCGAATCTCCCCGATCTCCGGCCGCAGCACGAAGTAGCTCGTCTGCTGCTCCGAGAGTCGCCGCATCAGCACGAGGACCCGGCCATCCGCGGACACGCTGAACGCTTCCGAGACGACGTAGGGTCCGGGCGCCACCGGCGGACGACCACTCGTGAGCACGACGACCGGCGGCACCGTGCGGTCTTCGTCGAACAGCAGGATCCGAAAGGTCTCGCCCTGTCCGACGGAGAAGTAATGGAAGGACCGCGGGATGGCGCCGACCGCGATCGGCACGTTGAGCGGGCCGGCGCTCGGGGTGGCTGACGCCGTCGGCGACGAGGGCGCGATCGGGCTCGCGACGACCGCCGCGCTCGGGCTCGGGGATGCGACACCTATGGACGGGCCGGGCACACACCCAGCCGTCAAGGCTGCGACGATCAGCGATGCGACCTGACGCATCCGACCGAGGGTACGCGACCCGCGCTCAGTTCTCGACGGTGACGACGTGCGCCTGGATCTTCGCGTCGACCGGCCCGCGACCGAACCGCTCGGCGATCGCTCGCGCGGCGACGTCCGTCGCTTCGGCGAGCCGGGACGCGTCGCGCGCCTCGATCTCAGTTCGGAGCGGAGACCCCTGGCAGAACCCGACCGCCGGGATGCGCGCCGACGTAGCGCGGCTCCGCGCGGCGACCGTGTCGATCCGTGGCGCGGCGCCGAACCCGCCGCCCGCCACATCTCGCACGATCGCGGCGCGGTCGTGATAGCCGTACGGCGTGCGCGGCAGGAAGCGCGGTGGGTCCGTTGGGAACAGTGAGCCGACCGCGGTCGTCACCGTGTCCGCGAATTCGTTCTCCTCGATCCGATCCCAGGCGCTGAAGATGAACACGCCGCCGGGCCTGAGCACGCGTCGAGCCTCCGCGAACGCCGTCGCCTTGTCAGGAAAGAACATCACCCCGAACTGGCAGACGACCGCGTCGAAGCTCGCGTCCTTGAATGGGAGCCGCATCGCGTCGGCCTGGCGCCACTCGACGGGACGGGCGACCCCGAGCGCGGCGGCCTGGTCGAGCATCGGCTGATTGAGGTCCGTCGCGACGATGGTCACGTCGTCGGGCAGAACGGCCGCGAGCCGGCGCGTCACGACGCCGGTGCCCGCCGCGATCTCGAGCACCCGCTCGAGCGATCGCGATGCGAGCCGTTCCGCGAGATCGACCGCGTACGGTTCGAAGAGGAGCGGGACCAGATGCGTCTCGTAGAGCTGCGGGATCGAATGCGCGAAGACCGTGTCGGCGTTGGGCGTGGTCATCGCGGCACCGGCCGCACGCCTCCATCAGCGTCGAGGTACCGGTCGGGGTTCTCCTGGAAGATCCGCTTGCAGACCTCTTTGTCGAACGCGTAGAGCCGGCTCTCGTACCGGAGCTTGAACGGCGGCGGGTCCGCGAGCGGCGCGTGACAGGTCGCGCAGACCTCGGTCACGCCGGATCGAGCTCGATGAGCGGCGCGTGCGCGCGCACGAGCTGCCCGCTCGTCGCGAGGATCTTCCGCACGCGTCCGTTCTTCGTCGTGCGGATCTCGTTGAACAGCTTCATCGCCTCGATGAGCCCGATGACGTCGCCCGAGGCGACGATGCTCCCGACCTGCACGAATGGCGGCGCCTGCGGCGACGGCGAGAGGTAGAAGACGCCGGTGAGCGGCGCGGTGATCGCGTTCCCGGTGCCCGCGGCCGGCTCGGCACTCACGATCGCCGGCCCGGCGGCCTGCGGTGCGGCCGCGGCTGGAGCGGCGGGCGCCATCCCGGGATCGGAGAATGCATGCGTCGGCATGCCCTTCGTGACCTTCACGCGCAGCGTGCCGCGGGTCACCTCGAGCTCGCGGACGTCCGACGCGTCGAGCCGCGTGAGCAGCTCCTTGACGAGCTCGTTCGCCTCCGCCCGGACCGTCTTCGCGTCGGCCACTAGCCGGCGCCGTTCCGGCGGCGGATGACGAGCGCGACGTTGTGTCCACCGAAGCCCATCGAATTCGAGAGCGAGTACTCGACCGCGGCCTTTCGCGAGACGTTCGGGATGTAATCGAGGTCGCACGCCGGATCGGGGACCTCTTGGTTGATCGTCGGCGGCAGCACGCCGTCGCGCATCGCGAGGATGCAGATGACCGCCTCGATCGCGCCGGCCGCGCCGAGGGTGTGGCCGGTCATCGACTTCGTCGACGAGATCGGTGGCACCGTCGCGCCGAACACCGTCTTCAGCGCGGCGGTCTCCGCGCCGTCGTTCGCCTGCGTCGAGGTGCCGTGCGCGTTCACGTAGCCGATCTGCGCGGCCGTGATGCCGCCGTCCTCGAGGGCCATGCGCATCGCCCGGACGGCGCCCTCGGCGCCCTCCGGCGGCGCGGTCACGTGGTACGCGTCCGCGGTCGCCCCGTACCCGACGATCTCGGCGAGGATGTTCGCGCCGCGCGCCGTCGCGAAGCCCTCCTCCTCGAGGATCAGGCAGGCCGCCGCCTCGCTGAACACGAAGCCGTCGCGCTCCTTGTCGAACGGGCGCGACGCCTTCTCCGGCTCGTCGTTGCGGCGCGAGAGCGCGTGCATCGCGTTGAACGCGCCGATCGCGACCTTGATGAGGCCGGCCTCGCTCCCGCCCGCGAGCATGACGTCGGCCTGGCCGCGGCGGATCGTGTCCGTCGCCTCGCCGATCGCGTGCGCGCTCGACGCGCAGGCCGAGACGGTCGCGAGGTTCGGTCCCTTCGCGCCGTACTTCATCGCGATCTCGCCCGCGGCCATGTCCATGATCATCATCGGGATCATGAACGGCGACGTGCGCCGCGGATCCTTCTCGTGCACGAGGATGTTGTCGACGAGCGTCTCGACGCCGCCGATGCCCGACCCGAATGTCACGCCCATCCGAGGCGCGAGATCCTTGGTGATCTCGAGCTTGCCGTCCGCCAGCGCCTGACCTGCGGTCGCGACCGCGAACTGCGCGAATCGGTCGGCGCGCTTCGCCTCCTTTCGCTCCATGTACTGGAGCGGATCGAAGTCGTGGACCTCCCCGGCGATCCGGGTCTCGAGATCCTTCGCGTCGAACCGGGTGATCGGGCCGATGCCGCTCTTGCCGGCGATGAGCGCGGCCCAGGACTTGTCGAGCGTGGCGCCGAGCGGCGTGATCAGGCCGAGGCCGGTCACGACGACGCGCCGCTGCTGCGGATTCATCACGTCGAGTCTACCGAGTCACTCCCGCACGACCCGCTCAATGATGCCCGCCGCGTGTTCGAGTGTGCGCAGGTCCGCTGCGCTCAGCTTCCGCAGGCGTCGCTCGAGCTCGCCGATCCGCAGCTCGCGTCCGCGACGGAGGATCGCGCTGCCCTTCGCGCTCGAGCGCAGGCGCGTGACGCGGGCGTCCGCCGTGTCGGGTTCGCGCCGGACGAGCCCGAGCCGCTCGAGGTCCTGGGCCAGCCGCGTGATCGTGGGCGGCCGCACCTGCTCGGCCGCGGCGAGCTGGCCGAGCGTCTTCGGGCCGCTCATGAGAACGGAGAGTGCGGAGAGCTGCGCCGGCGTCACGCCCGTTTGGACGTCGGTGCTCCGCACCCGCCGGAGCAGGTGGATCGCGGCGGAGTGGAGCCGGTCGGCCACCTCGCGGGGACTTGCGTTCCGAGCCATCTCAGGCAGTATATTAGTTAGCCTAACTAACTACTATGGCAGATCAGGGGAGGCGGACGTGGCCGACATATTCGTGGCGATCTCGGCGCGCGACCAGGCGGAGCTTGAGCGGATCCTCGCGGCCGATCCCGGCGCGGCCGCGGCCGTGGACGCGAACGGCGTCTCGGCGCTGCTCACCGCGGCCTATCACGACAACGCTGCGGCGGTCACCGCGCTCCGTGCGACCGGGATCGAGCTGAACGTGTTCGAGGCTGCGGCGGTCGGCGACCTCGGTCGCGTGCGCGCGCTCGTGGACGGTGACTCGTCTCTCGCCCGCGCGTTCGCGCCGGACGGCTTCCACCCGCTGGGCCTTGCTGCGTTCTTCCATCACCCGGCGGTCGTCGCGTTCCTCATCGCGGCCGGCGCCGACGTCTCGGCGCCGTCGCGCAACCGCATGAAGGTGACCGCGCTGCACAGCGCGATCGCGGGTCAGGACCGCGAGAGCTCGCTCGCGCTCATCGCCGCCGGCGCCGACGTGAACGCGAAGCAGCAGGACGACTTCACCGCTCTGCACCTGTCTCTTATA
>DATCQC010000112.1:0-3543 GCA_036569685.1 Candidatus Limnocylindria bacterium
GGGGTGAACGTCGAGCTGAAGGCCGACCGCGACGAATCGCGTGCCGCGGAGACCGGACGTCGCGCCGCCCGCCGGATCGCCGAGCGGTCCGATCCGGACGCGTACGTCTCGAGCTTCTGGTGGGCCGCGCTCGCGGCCGCGCGGGGCGCGGCACCGTCCGTGCGCCGGGCGTTCGTCTTCTCGGACTCGCCGGACCGCGACGCGCTCATCGCGAGCGCGGGGTCAGCGGGCCTGTGGGCGCTGCACCCGAACCGGGCGTATGTCACCCGCGAGCTCGTCGACGCGGCGCACGCCGCTGGGCTTCGCGTGCACGCCTGGACGGTGAACGATCAGGACGAGATCGACGCCTTCGCGGCGCTCGGCGTGGACGGGATCATGTCGAACTGGCCGGAGCGGATCCCGAAGGGTTAGCCCAGCCGCGCGACCGCTCGACGGCCCGCAGCCAGCCCGCGTGCCGCGAGTCGCGCTCGTCGGCGCTCACGGTCGGCACAAAGCGCGCGGCGACGGCGCGGCGCCGCGCGAGCTCGTCGGTGGACGTCCACACGCCAGCAGCCAGGCCCGCGAGGAACGCCGCGCCGAGCGCGGTCGTCTCCCGGACCGCAGCGACCTCGACCGGGATCCCGAGCAGGTCGGCCTGCAGCTGCATGAGGAACGCGTTCGCGGTCCCGCCACCATCCGCACGCAGGGCGTCGATCGGCTGGCCCGCGGCGCGCATCGCATCGACGAGGTCCCTCGTCTGGAACGCGATGCTCTCGAGCGTCGCGCGCACGAGGTGCGCCCGCGTGGTGCCGCGCTCGATGCCGATGAGCAGCCCGCGCGCGTACGGGTCCCAGTGCGGCGCGCCGAGCCCGGTGAACGCCGGCACGAGATAGAGCCCGTCGCCGGCCGGCACCGATCGCGCGAGGGCCTCGGTCTCGGCAGGGTCGGCGATCACGCCGAGGCCGTCGCGGAGCCACTGCACGGCTGCTCCGGTGACGAATGCGCTGCCTTCGAGCGCGTACCGCGGGCCTGCGCCGATATCCCAGGCGATCGTCGCGAGCAGGCCGCCCTCGCCGATGCGCGGGCGATCCCCGCTGTTCGCAAGCAGGAAGCAGCCCGTCCCGTAGGTGTTCTTCGCCTCGCCGGACGCGAAGCACGTCTGGCCGAACAGCGCGGCCTGCTGGTCGCCGGCGAGGCCCGCGATCGGGATCGCCGCACCGAAGATCGCGGGGTCGGTCTCGGCCACGACGCCGCTGCAGCGCACGGGCGCCGGCAGCAGCGCACGCGGCAGGTCGAGCGCCGCGAGCAGCTCGTCGTCCCAGGCCGCGCGATGGATGTCGAACACCATCGTGCGGGACGCGTTCGAGACGTCGGTCACGTGCGCGCGCCCGCTGGTGAGCTTCCAGGTGAGCCAGGTCTCGATCGTGCCGCAGAGCAGCTCGCCCGCGGCGGCGCGGGCCTGGGCGCCGGGCACCTGGTCGAGGATCCAGCGCACCTTCGGGCCCGTGAAGTACGCATCGATCAGGAGGCCGGTGCGCTGTCGCACTGCTGTCTCCCACCCGGCCGACCGGAGGCGCTCGCAGATCGCGGCGCTCGCGCGGCTCTGCCAGACCACGGCGCGGTGGATCGGCCGCCCCGTCGCGCGCTCCCACACGACGACGGTCTCACGCTGGTTCGTGATCCCGATGGCCGCGACGTCGCCGGCCGCGAGCCCGGCCGCCGCGAGGGCCTCACGGCCGACCGCGACCGTTGTCGCGAAGATCTCGTCGGCGTCGTGCTCGACGTGCCCCGACGCGGGGTAGTGCTGGGCGATCTCGCGGTCCGCGGCGCCGCGCACGCGACCCGCCTCGTCGAACACGATGGCCGCCGAGCCGGTCGTGCCCTGATCGAGCGCGAGGATCGCGGTCACGGCGCCGAGAAGCGGCGCATCGGGGCGATCTCGCGCCGGTAGGACTCGATCTCGGTGGCGCAGCGGGCGGCATCCCAGCCGAGCAGGCCGCCGACGAGATCGGCCAGCGCGTCGATCCGGTCGAGGCCCTGGCACGCGGCGAGCCCGATCGCGGTCCGGCGCAGGAGCACGTCGCCAAGGGTCATCGCCCATTCAGCGATCACCGCGCGCACGATGTCGTCGCGCGTGGTCGGCGCATGCGGGCAGAACGCCTCGGCCAGGGCAGGTGCGCGATCCGCCCCGGGAAGACGCAGCTCGCTCGTGCGGCAGCGCGCGCTCGAGCCGAGCCGTCGCGCGACCGCGTCGGTCACCTCCTCGGCGATCGCGCGGTATGCGGTGATCTTCCCGCCGATGACCGAGAGCGCGCCGTCGATGCCGTCGCGCCGCCGGTGGTCGTACAACCGGTGCTTGCGCGAGACCTCGCCCTCGGCCACGCCCTCTTCGCGCACGAGGGCACGCACGCCGGCCCACGTGAACAGGATCGGATCGAACGCCGCGCTGGGGAACGCGCGGGCGGCCTCGGTGCGAAGGTACTCGACGTCCTCGCGCGAGGCTTCGGCCAGGCCGGGATCACCGTCGTAGTCGGTGTCCGTCGTGCCGACCATCGTGTAGCCGTTCCAGGGGAGCACGAAGAACAGGCGGCCGTCGCGCTTCGCGAAGAGCACGTGCGCATGCTCGGTCGCGCGCGGGACGACGAGGTGCGTCCCTTTGGTCAGCCGCAACAGCGGCCGCGCGCGCTCGGGTCGCAGGGGCTCGAGCGACCGGTCGAGCCACGGTCCGGTCGCGTTGACCACAAAGCGCGCGCGCACCTGGAGCGTCGATCCACCGATGAGATCTTGGACCGACGCGCCGACGACCGGCCGGCCGTCGCGGAGATAGCCTGCCGCGCGGGCGTGATTGAGGACGAGCGCGCCGTGCGCCGCGGCGTCGATGGCGTTCTCCACGACGAGCCGCTCGACGAACGGCACCTGCGCGTCGTAGAAGCGCCACGCGCCGCCGAGCCCGTCTGGGTCCAGGTTCGGCTCCGCAGCGAGCGCGTCGGCGCGGCCGAGGCGCTTGCGCTTCGGAAGGCTCTTGTCCAGGGACAGGAGGTCGTACAGGAACATCCCGAATCGCAGCTTCAGCCGGTAGAACGGGCTCCGGCGGTAGAGCGGCATGAGGAATGGGAGCGGGAAGACGAGATGCGGAGCGATGCGGAGGAGCGTCTCGCGCTCGCGCATGTCGCTCCGCACCAGGCCGAAGTCAAAGAGCTCGAGGTAACGAAGCCCGCCGTGGATGAGCCGCGTTGGGCGGGAGCTCGTGCCGGATCCGAGGTCGTTCTGCTCGACGAGCGCGACCGAGAGTCCGCGGAGCGCGGCGTCGCGCGCGATGCCTGCTCGGCGTGATGCCGCAGGCCCGTGCCCGCACGCAGAAGATGATCGAGTCAGTCCTTCTGGGCCAGGCGACGACCCAGGCCGCGCTCGACGCCGCGGTCACCGAGATGAACGACGCGATCGACAAATACAACAAGGCGAACAAGTAGGTACACGCGAGGAGACGGTGCGGTCGCTCGGCGACCGCACCGTCGATCTCCTCGTCATCGGTGGGGGGATCGTCGGAGCCGGCATCGCGCGCGA
>DATCQC010000113.1:0-9611 GCA_036569685.1 Candidatus Limnocylindria bacterium
GTTCCTGACCGAGAACGGCGAGCCGTTCACGTACAACGGCTTCCAGAACTACGTCCGCCGGATCGGCGACCGGTTCAAGGCCGCGGGCGTCGAACACTGGATGGCCCACCGCTGTCGCCACTACTGGGCGACGAGCAACCACCGCAACGGGATGACGATCTTCGACATCGCGGCCGAGGGCGGGTGGAAGGATTCCGAGATGGTCCGGCGGTACACCCACGACCGGCCATTCGAAGAGCTGCAAGCGATGCCGACCGCGCTCACCGCGATGCTCCGCCGTCGCGCGAGCTAACCGAATCAGCCAATCACTTCGCGTGCAACGCGGAGTCTGTCACCCACCTGATCAGCCAATCAAAACGCGAATCAGGTGTGCATTCGGCAAATCGCCAACATCCACTTTGACCAATGCGGACGGGGCGATCGGCTGGGGAGGGAGGATTCGAACCTCCGATTGGCTGATCCAGAATCAGCTGCCTTACCGCTTGGCCACTCCCCAAAGAGTGTCGGCCGAGGCTCGATTATCCCATCAACGGCGGACCGGCGCCGCCTCCTCCCCCGAGCGGGGTAGTGCGGCGTAGAGCGCCTGACTAGGCTGAATCGGCTCGATGATGAACACGGAAGCCGGCGTCTATCTGCAATTCTTCAACGACGGCGAGTCGATCGACCGGGAGCTGCCGCCGCTCGGGCCGTTCGAGCTCCTGATCGTCCGGCACGACCGGATCATCGGCGACCGCGAGCAGGTCGAGCACGACACGATGGGTATCGGCGCGGTCGAGCGCTGGCTCGAGGCCGAGATCGAGCTGCGCCGCGCGCTCGGCGACGAGCCAGGCGGCATTCGCCGCAGCCATATGCGGATCCGCGCTCCGCGCGGGGACATCATCGTGCGTTTCTACGACTACGGCGGCGACGAGCCGCCGAAGGTCCCCGAGCTCGGACCGTTCTACGCGCTCACGATCGGGAAGCGTGACGTGCGCGCGGACGACCAGCTCATCGCGGTGCGTTCGACCGATCTCGCGCCGTGGACACTGACCGAGGCCGCCCGGCCCGGGATCGCCGGGATCACCAAGGCCGACTTCTCCGTGTTCTCGCTGAGCGTCCGCGAGGGGCGACCCGTCCCAGCGCCGGTGCCGCCACCGGCCATTCCCGAGGCAGCCGCGCCGATCGTGGCCGCGGCGGCTCCGGTCGCCGACGTGCCGTGGGTCCCGCAGGGCGAGTTCGTGGAACGGCGGAAGGTACAGCGCGAGCTGTACGTCGCGCGGCCCGATGCCCAGCGCGAGCAGTCGCTCACGCCGGCGGACGTCGAGACGGCCGAGAAGCTGAAGCAGCAGTCGCTGGGCGAGCAACTGATGATCGAGCGGCTCAGGCGCGAGCAGCGCGTGTCTCCCGAGGCCGCGCTGCAGCCGCAGCCGAGCACGGGGGACCTCGCGATGCGCTTCCAGCCGCCGGTGCGCGAGCGCGAGGCGGCACGCGCCGCCGCGGCCGAGGCGATCGAGTACGAAGACGAGCCGTTCACGACGCGACTGCTTCGTTTCCTCTGGTCGGCCCGGCTGGTCATCGTGACGCTCCTGCTCGTGGCGGCCCTCTTCAGCGCCTACGGCTACCTCCAGCCGAAGATCGGGAGCAACGCCGCACCGCCGCCGCTCAGCTTCGCCGCCGTCGGGGACAAGATCCAGAGCGCCGACTGGACGTACACCATCACGTCGGTCGAGCGCGCGCCGAAGCTCGGGACGGTCCCGGCGACGAGCGGCGGCTATCTCGTGGTGCACCTCACCGCCACGAAGACCAACGCCGACGCCCCGCCGCTCTCGACGAGCAACTTCCAGATCATCGACGCGGCCGGCGCGCGCGGCTTCGCGTTCGACCCGACGAGCGACCTCTACACGAACAACCTCGGCCTGGTCTGGGCCTCGCGCTACCCGACGACCCAGGCCGTCCAGGACCACCTCGTCTTCGACGTGAGCCCGAACGCGCGGGCGCTCCTGCTGTTCATCAAGGACGCGAACGTCGAGGTGCGCCTGCCCGACCCCTAGCGATTGCGATCGAGGGCCGCGCGGGTGCGCGGGCCCGCCCGCCGTTTCGCGCGGCGCAGCACCTCGAGATCCGAAGGCGTGTCCACGTCGAGGCCGAGCCGAGCGATCGCGAGGACGCGTCCGGCGCCCCCGGCCGCCTTCCGGTGCGCGGCGAGGCTGCGGGGACCGAAGCGCGGCGCGAGGCGTGATGGCGGCCGCAGGTACAGCGCATTCGTCCCCGACCGGCCGCGGTCCGGAACGATGACGATCTCGGACTTCCGGCCGGCGGCAACGATCCGCCGCAGGTCGGCGGCCCGCACCAACGGGACGTCGGCCGCGACGATGAGCGCCGCGGCGGACCCATCGCGCAGCGCACGACTGACGCCGCGTCGTGCGCCATCGCGCGTTCCACGCGCACGCACGACCATGCCTCGCGCGCCGGCGGCCCGGGCGCGCGCGGCGATCGACCGGGCGTCGGTCACGACGAGCACCGGCCAGCCCGTGGCGACGGCCGCGGCGAGAACGTCGCCGAGCATCGCGGCCGCGAGCCGTTCGCGGCCGGCCGGGCCGAGCGCGCGGCGCAGCCGGGTCTTCGCGGTCCGCGGATCGCGGGCCAGCACGATCACCGTCACCTTCACGGGACGGCTGCGATGGCCGCGCGCGCGAGCGCGGCCCGGGTCGCCGCGTCGCGCATGATCGTCGGCGCGACGGTGACGCGCAGGCCGAGCTGCTCGATCGCGGGACCGAGGGCCCGGTCCGCCTCGTCGATCACGAACGCGCCCGCGACGTCGGCGTAGATCCGGGCCACGCCGAGCGCCGAGACCTCGTGGCCGAGCGAGGCGAGCATCGCGGCGGCCGGACCCTTGATCGCGGCGCCGCCGACGATCGGGCTCACCGCGACGACCTTCGCACGCGCTGCGCCGAGCGCGTCGCGCATGCCCGCGAGCGCGAGGATCGGCCCGATGCTCACGAATGGGTTGCTCGGCGCGATGACGATGACGTCGGCCTCGGCGATGGCCGCCCGCGCGTGGACCGATGGCGTCGCGTCTGGCTCGAACCGGAGCTCGCGGACGGGATCGGCGGTCCGCCGCTTCACGAAGTACTCCTGGAACGTGATCCAGCCATCCGGAGTCCGGACCATCGTCCGCTGCGTCGCGTCGGTGGCCGGGAGGATGCGCGCGCGGATGCCGAGCGCCGTGCGCATCCCGTCGACGACGTCGGTGAGCGACGTCCCGGAGCGCAGCAGGCGCGTGCGGTGGATGTGCGCGGCCAGATCGCGGTCGCCGAGCCGGAACCAGGCGTCCTCGCCGAATCGGACGAGCTCCTCCTGCGCGTGGAACGTCTCGTCGGCTCGGCCCCAGCCCTGCGCCTCGTCCACGATGCCGGCGAGGGTGTAGAGGACGGTGTCGAGGTCGGGGCTCACGTGCAGCCCGTGGAACTCCTCGTCGTCGGCGACGTTGACGATCGCCGTGATGCCGCTCGGATCGACCACAGCGATCAGCCCGGAGACGAACCGCGCCGCCCCGACGCCACCGCAGAGGACGGCGACCCGTCGCATTTGTGTCAGGCTATGCGGTATGAGCGACCGGCTCCCGCGCCCGCGCGCCGACCTCGAGACCTTCCCCGCGTACCGGACCCAGCAGGTGACCGCCGACGTCCGGGTGAACGCGAACGAGTGGCCCGAGCCGAACCCGGCGGGCCTCTACCTCAGCCCGGCAGAGCTCGACGACATCCTCCTCAACCGCTACCCGTCGGCCGCCGCCACCGCTGACCTCCGCGCGACGCTCGCGGCGCGCTACGGCATCAAACCGGAACAGCTCATCTTCGGCAACGGCAGTAACGACGTGCTCCTGAGCGTGTTCCTCGTGTTCGGCGGTCACGGCCGCTCCACCCTGCTCTTCCAGCCCACGTACTCGATGCACGCGCGGCTGGCGCAGATCGCCGGTGGCACCGTCGTCGAGGAGGACATCGGGCTCCCGTACGACCTGACGCAGGAGCGCGCGCTCGCGGCGATGGCCCGCGCGAAGCCGAACATCGTCGTGTTCACCACGCCGAACAACCCGACCGGCAACCTCATCGACGAGGCGGTCATCCTCGCGGTCGCCGAGCGCTACCCCGAGACGCTCGTGCTCGTTGACGAGGCGTACAGCGACTTCGCCGGCAACACCGTCGTGCCCCATCTCGCGGCGCGTCCGAACATCGTCGTGACGAAGACGTTCTCCAAGGTGCACGCGGCCGCCGGACTTCGGCTCGGGCTGCTCATCGTCGACCCGCGGGTGGGAGAGATCTTCCGCGCGGTCCAGCTGCCGTACAACGTGAGCCCGCTCACCACGTTCGTTGGCGCGAAGATCGCGAAGCGCGAGGGTGACATCAAGCGGCGCATCGCCGAGTGCGCGACGGAGCGCGAACGCGTCTACCGCGCGCTCCAGCGTGCGCCGGGCGTCGAGGCCTTCCCGTCCGTCACGAACTTCCTCCTGTTCCGGCTCACCGACCGCGAGCCCGCGGAGGTGCACGCGAAGTTCCTCGAGCGCAGCGTGCTCATCCGCGACATCTCGATGTGGCCCGGTTGCGCGCGCTGCCTGCGCACCTCGATCGGCACCCGCGCCGAGAACGACCGGGTCGTCGCCGCGATAGACGCGGTGTTCGCCGCCGCGCCAGCGAGGGCGTGAGGCGGCGACCGAGGGCCGCCCGCTCCTGCTCCTCGATGCGGCCAGCCTCCTGTACCGCGCGTATCACGCCGTTCCTGAGCTCCGGGCTGCGGACGGCACGAAGGTGCACGCTGCGATGGGCTTCCTGAATTTCGTGAGCCGCCTGCTGCCCGACCGCAGGCCCGGACGGTTCTTCGCGGCGCTCGACAACGACTGGCGGCCGGCGTTCCGGGTCGAGGCGCTCCCCACGTACAAGACCCATCGCCTCGCCGGACCCGACGACGAGCCGGACGAGGTCGGCCTCCAGTTCCCGATCCTGCTCGAGATCTTCGACGCGATCGGTCTCTCGTACGCCGAGGCCGAGGGGTTCGAGGCCGAGGACGTGATCGCGACCATCGCGGCGGGAACGAACGAGCGGGTCGAGGTCGTGACCGGCGATCGCGATCTCTTCGCGATCGTCCGCGACCCGCGGGTGAAGGTGCTGTACACGCTGCGCGGTGTGAGCGAGCTCGCCGAGGTGGACGAGGGCTGGATCACCAAGAAGTACGGCATCCCCGGTGACCGGTACCTCGACTACGCGCTCATGCGCGGCGATCCGTCCGACGGCCTGCCCGGCGTCGCCGGGATCGGCGAGAAGACCGCGAGCGATGTGCTCCGGCGATACGGCTCGCTCGATGCCGCGATCGCCGCGCCCGACCTCAGCCCGACGATCCGCCAGAAGCTGAAGGCGTCGGCGCAGTACCTGGAGGCGGCGCGCCGGGTCGTCGCGCCGGTGAGCGACACGCCGGTGCGCGGCGGAGACGGGACGATCCCGAGCGCGCCGCGCGACCCCGAGCGCGCGCGCGCCCTCGGCGAGCGCTACCGGCTCACCGGCAGCGTCGAACGGCTGATCGCCGCGCTGCCGTCCGTACCATGAGCGCGTGATCGTCTATCCCGCGATCGACATCCTCGACGGCCGCGTGGTGCGCATGTCGAGAGGCGACTTCGCCACCGTCGAGGAGGTCGCCAAGTCACCGCTCGAGGCGGCGAAGCGGCTCGTTGCCGACGGCGCTGAGTGGCTGCACGTCGTCGATCTCGACGGCGCCCGGACCGGACGGCCCGGGAACCTCGAACACATCCGCGCGATCTCCAACCGGTTCACGGTCAAGCTCCAGGCCGGCGGGGGCATCCGCGACTTCGACACGGCCGAGGCGTTCGCGGAGGCAGGCGTCTCGCGCATCGTCGTCGGCACGGCCGCGATCCGCGACCGGGAGCTCATCGACCGGCTCGTCGACCGTCATGCGGACGGGATGGCTGTCGCGGTCGACGCGCGGAACGGCATGGTCGCCGCGTCAGGTTGGACCGAGACCACGAACGTCAAGGCCGCGGACCTCGCGCGCGAGCTCGCGATCCAGGGCGTCCCCACGATCATCTACACGAACGTGTCCGTCGATGGGACCCTCCAGGGCGTCGACCTCGCCTCCACGGAGGCGGTCGCGCGCGCGTTCGGCGGCGACGTCATCTACTCGGGCGGCATCGGCTCGGTCGCCGACGTGACCGCGCTCGCGAAGCTGCGGCATCGCGGGCTGCGCGGCGTGATCGTCGGCCGCGCGATCTACCTCGGCCGGTTCACCCTCGGTCAGGCCATCGCCGCCGCACGGGCGGCCTGATGCTCGCGACGCAGGCCCGGCCCGGCGTCGAGACGCGCTCCGACGCCGACACGATCGTGGTGACCGACCTGGTCAAGCGCTACAAGAGCGCGGAGCTGAACGCGGTCGATGGCATCAGCTTCACCGTTCGCGCGGGGGAGCTGTTCGCGCTCCTCGGACCGAACGGGGCGGGGAAGACGACGACGATCTCCATCCTTACGACCACGCTCGCTCCCACGTCGGGCTCCGCGGTCATCGGCGGATGTGACCTCGGGTCCGACCCGAACGGTGTGCGGCGCGCCGTCGGGATCATCTTCCAGAAGCCGAGCCTCGACCTCAACCTCACGGCCGAGGAGAACGTCCGGCTGCACGCGATCCTCTACGGCCTGTTCCCGTACCGGCCGTTCTTCACGCTCATGCCGATCGCGTATCGCGATCGGGTCCGCGAGCTCGCGGGGATCCTCGGCATCGAGGCCGAGATGTTCAAGCCGGTGAAGACGTTCTCGGGCGGGATGAAGCGCAAGCTGGAGATCGTCAGAAGCCTCATGCACCGGCCGCGGGTCCTGTTCCTCGACGAGCCGACCGCCGGCCTTGACGCGCCGAGCCGCCGCGCGCTCTGGGATTACCTCCGCGAGGTCCGGGCCGAGACGCGGGCCACCGTCTTCCTCACCACGCACTACCTGGACGAGGCCGAGGACGCGGACCGCATCTGCATCCTCGACAAGGGCACGATCGTCGCGGAGGGCAGCCCCGCGGGGGTGAAGCGGGACCTCACCCACGAGTACCTCGTCGTGGACGCGGCCGACCGCGATGCCCTCCGCCGCGAGCTCGCCGCGCGGGGCGTGACGTATCGCGAGACACCGCTGTTCGAGATCCCGCTCGACCGCCAGGGCGCGCACGCGCTGCTCAAGTCCATCGACACGCCGCTCACCACCGTTCGTACGGTCGCGCCGTCGCTCGAGGACGCGTACATCAAGGTGCTGGCACGCTCGTGATCGCGGCGGGCGAGCTCCATTCGGTCCTTGCGCTCGCGCAGCGCGACCTCACGAAGCTGCTGCGCGATCGCGCCCGGCTCATCACCACGGTCATCTTCCCCTTCATCTTCATCGGCGCGCTCGGCGGCACGCTGTCCGCGAACTTCGGTCGCGCGCCGGGCTTCGATTTCCTGACCCTCACGTTCACCGGCGTGTACGCGCAGACGCTCTTTCAGAGCACCGCGATGGGGATGATCTCGCTGGTCATCGACCGCGAGAACGACTTCAGCCAGGAGCTGTTATCGCGCCAGTGTCGCGATACACGATCATCGCCGGCCGCATCCTGGGCGAGACGCTCGTGGCGCTGCCCCAGGCCCTCGCGATCATCGCGTTCGGGCTCGTCATCGGGATCAGCATCTCCCCCGGTCAGCTCGTCGCGCTCATCGGCACCGGTCTGGTCGTCGCCTTCTTCGGCGGCGCGTTCGGCGTGCTCGTGCTGGCGTTCCTGAACAACCAGCGCGCGGCGAACCAGGTGTTCCCGTTCATCTTCCTGCCGCAGTTCTTCCTGGCCGGCGTGTTCACGCCGATCCAGGTGATGCCCTGGTATCTCGAGCTCGCGTCGCGCGTCGCGCCGTTGCGGTATGCCGTGGATTTCGTACGCGGCGTCTTCTACGTCGGCTCGCCGGACTACCCGCACGTCGTCCTGCAAGATCCGGCGGCGAACCTCGCGATCATCGTGCCGGCGTTCGCCGTGTGCCTCGTCGTCGGCACGTTCTTCTTCGTGCGATCGGAACGGAATCGCTGACCAGCCCCGCGCGTCGCGTCGCTCATCCGATTTGCTGAGGGACCTCCATCGGTCGATGTAGGACCCGGTCACAGATCGGTCTCGGGTGACCCGAATCCCCCGAACGGGGTGTCCCCCGGGTTAGGCCACCCGGTACAACTCGCCCGTCGGCCGGGGGAGGTCGCGGAGGGTGGTCCGGGTGAGGTCGAGGCTGATCGCGCGCTGGGTCGTCGGATCGCTCGCCGCCGCGCTGCTCCTGGGCGCGATCCCGCTCAGCGCCGACTCCAAGAGTGGCCCCTCGACTGTGGACCCCGCCCTGCTCGCCGACGCGAAGGCGCACCCGGACGCGTACTTCCCCGTGATCGTGCGCGGTGCTCCGAGCCCGGCCAAGGATCGTGACGACAGCGAATCTCGCGCGAAGAAGGCGGAGAGCGCGCTGTCGACGTCGGATGGTGCGCGTCGGTCGCTCGCGATCGTCGGCGGCGCGTCGGGCGTGCTGCGCGGACGCCAGATCGTCGCGTTCTCACAGACCGCCCTCGTTGACCGCATCGTCCGCGACGAGACGTTCACCGCGAGCTGGACCGCCGATGACGCCGCGAAGGCGGTGAATGACTCGGCCATCGAGACCGTGAAGGCGCCGGCGGTGTGGGATTCGAAGGGACTGTCAGGGAAGGGCATCACCGTCGCCGTTGTCGACAGCGGTGTCGCCGATCATCCCGACCTCGCGGGCCGGATCGTCGCGCGCGTCGACCTGACCGGTGAGGGATCCGACGGCGATCCCGGTGGCCACGGCACGCACGTCGCGGGCCTGATCGCCGGCGATGGCGCGGCGTCCAAGGGTCAGTGGACCGGTGTCGCGCCGCAGGCGAACATCGCGAGCGTCCGCGTCATCGACGCGACCGGGCACGCGAAGCTCTCGACGATCTTCGCCGGACTCCAGTGGGTCCTCCGCAACCGGTCGACCTACGACATCCGGATCGCCAACCTGTCGTTCGGCGGCGCGGCGCTCAGCGGCTACCAGAACGACCTGCTCGCCTCGGCGGTCGAGATGCTCAGCTTCTCCGGGCTCACGGTCGTCGTCTCGGCCGGGAACGATGGACAGGCGGGACCGTCGACCATCACGACGCCCGCGACGGACCCGTTCGTGATCACCGCCGGCGCGGACGACACGAACGGCACCGCGGGCCTGAAGGACGACAGCATCGCGAAGTGGTCGTCCCGCGGACCGACGGCGTTCGACGGCATCGCGAAGCCGGACCTCGTCGCGCCGGGTCGCCGGATCGTCGGTCTGCGCGCCGCGGGCAGCACGATCGACACGCTGTACCCGGATCGCCGGGTCACCGCGAAGGGGGCGAAGACCGCGCAGTACTTCACGCTGTCGGGCACCTCGATGGCCGCCGCGATCGTCTCGGGTGTCGCGGCGCTCTACCTCGAGCGGTACCCGTCCGCGACGCCCAGGCAAGTGAAGGCACAGCTGGCAGCGACCGCGCATCCGCTCCATGACGCGCGAGCCGGCGATCAGGGCGCCGGCGTCGTCGATGCGTACGCCGCGGTCACGGATCGGCCGG
>DATCQC010000114.1:0-2085 GCA_036569685.1 Candidatus Limnocylindria bacterium
CCGCCGCGAGGCGCAGGACCGCGGCGCGCGCGTCCGCCGCGCTCGTCGTGAAGACCGGACGGCCGACCAGGCCCGTGGCCACGATCACCGCCGCCGCGGACACGTGCCGCGTGGCCCCGACCGAGACCGTGGCGACGCGAGGCGTCCCCGACAGCGCCATCGCGAGCACCCCGAGCGCGCACGCGACCGCGAGCGCGGTCCAGCCGGTCGGGCGGCGAATGGGCGGCAACCGCGAGCGGGCGGACCGGCGCGAGCGACCGGTGCGTGCCCTAGCGACGCCCTTGCTCCCGATCGGCCAGGGCCCAGCCGACGAGCCGCTCGACGAGCTCCGGGAACGAAATGCCCGCCACCCGCGCGGCTTTGGGCACGAGGCTGTTCGCGGTCATGCCCGGCATCGTGTTCACCTCGAGGGCGACCATGCGGTCGCCCTGGGCCGGCGACCAGATGAGATCCGTCCGGGAGATCGCTCGGCAGCCCAGCGCCCGATGGGCGCGCAGCGCGATGTCCTGGGCCCGCCTCGCGACCGCCTCGGGCACCCGCGCGGGACAGATCTCGTCCGACAGCCCCGAGTCGTACTTCGCGCGGTAGTCGAAGAAGGCCCGTTTCGGGACGATCTCGATCACCGGGAGGGCCTGCAGATCGTGATCGGGCCCGATGACGCCGACGGTCAGCTCCGTGCCGAAGAGGCGCTCCTCGACGAGCGCGCGACGGTCGTACCGCAGGGCCTCGGCGATCGCCGCCGGGTAGTCCTTCGCGTCGTCGACCATCGTGATCCCGACACTCGAGCCGTTCTCCACGGGCTTCACGATGCTCGGTGGGACGATCGAGGGACGTTCCGCCGAGCTCGAGACCAGGACCCCGCGCGGCACGTCGATGCCGTTCGCCGCGAGCACCGTCTTCGTCATCGCTTTGTCCATCGCGAGCGCCGAGGCGAGCACGCCGGAGCCGGTGTACGGGATGCCGAAGGTCTCGAGGACCGCCTGGATCTTGCCGTCCTCGCCCCACGGTCCGTGGAGGGCGATGAACGCGACGTCGATGCCCTCGCCGGTGAGCGCGCTCGACGCCGATGCGAGCGCGGACGAGCCGCGGTGCATCGAGTCCTGCATCTGCGCCGGGAGCTCGCGGTCGCGCTCGGGGAGGGACTCGGCCGCCGAGGCGCCGCTCGCGAGCCGTGCGGCCATCGCCCGCTGCTCGTCGGTGAGCGCCGGGTTGTGGGCCATGAGGGCCAGCGGATCCATCATCACGACCTCGTAGCGGTCCTTCGGCAGCTGCTCCGCGATCTGCAGCCCGCTCGCGAGCGAGATCTGCCGCTCCGCGGACGCGCCGCCCGCCAGAACGCCGACGCGGATCCGCTTCGTTGGTGCCATTACGCGTCCCACTCTCCCACGAGCTCGACCTCCGGGACGAGGTCGATGCCGAAGCGGGCCTTCACCTCGGCCTGGCAGCGCCGGATCAGCGCCCGGACGTCGGTGGCGCTCGCGGAGCCGGCGTTCACGATGAAATTCGCGTGCTTCTCGCTTACCAGCGCATCGCCGATGCGGGTGCCCTTCAGGCCGGCGGCCTCGATGAGCCGGCCGGCGTGGTCGCCCGGCGGGTTGCGGAAGATCGAGCCCGTATTCGGCTGCGCGAGCGGCTGCTTCGCGATGCGCTCGTTCGCGATCTCCTTGATCCGCCGCACCGCGGACGCGCGGTCGCCGGCGTCGCCGTGGAACCGCGCCCGCACGACCATCGTCGGCGTCCGCTGCAGCGCGCTCGTGCGGTAGCTGTACTTCAGGTCGTCGAGGCTCGCGTTCCAAAGGTCGCCGTTCAGATCGAGCAGCCGCGCGTCGAGCAGCGCGCTCGCGGTATCGGAGCCGAACGCGCCGGCGTTGCCGTGAACGGCGCCCCCGACGGTGCCGGGCACCGTCGCCATCCATTCGAGCCCGACGATGCCGTTCCGCGCGGCGGCGGCGGCGACGCTCGCGAGCGGCGTGCCGGACGCGGCGTCGAGCACGGTGCCGTGAACGGACACGTCGCTCCAGCTGTTCGCGAACACGACGCCGCGGATCCCCGCGTCCGCCACCAGAAGATTGGTCCCTCCACCGA
>DATCQC010000115.1:0-1901 GCA_036569685.1 Candidatus Limnocylindria bacterium
GGGTCGAGGAGGACGTTCGCGCCGCCGTCCCGAAGGCGCGGCTCGCGCGCCTCGATCGCGATGCGGTGAAGGCGAAGGGCGCGCACGCGGCGATGTACGAGCGGATGCGAAGCGGTCAGGCGCAGGTGATCGTGGGCACGCAGATGGTCGCGAAAGGCTTCGATCTGCCGGGCGTGTCGCTCGTCGGCGTGGTGAACGCGGACACGCAGCTCAACCTGCCGGACTTCACCGCGGCCGAGCGGACGTTCGAGCTGCTCACGCAGGTCCTTGGGCGTTCAGGCCGTGGCGAGGTCGGAGGCGAAGGCATCCTGCAGACGTACCTGCCCGAGCACTACGCGATCGTCGCCGCGGCGGCCCACGACTACACGACCTTCGCCGACCACGAGCTCCGCGCCCGCCGGCATTTCGGCTACCCGCCCTTCGGCCGGCTCGTCCTGCTCCAGACGTCCGCCGCGAAGGAAGCGACGGTGGAGCGGCGCGCCGCGGAGCTCGCTGTGAAGCTCCGCGCCGCGGCGAACGGGGACGCCGAGGTGCTCGGGCCTGCCCCGGCGTTCGCGGCGAAGCGGGCGGGCAGCTATCGCGCGCAGCTCGTGCTCCGGGGCGACCGGCCGACCGCGGTGCTCGATCGCGTCGATGTCGGAGCGGAGTGGACCGTGGACGTGGACCCCATGACGCTGCTCGGGTAGCGTGGCGGAGGTGGAAAGCGAGCACCCGGAGCACGGGGCCGAGCCGGCAGATGAGCTCGATTCGCAGCCCCACGAGCCGCGGATCCGCGTCATCAAAGGATCCCCGTGGCTCATCGATCGCGGCCGGCGCGAGCGGTGGTCGAAGGCGGATCTCATCACCGCTCATGCCGTCGACGTTCGCCAGGTCGGGGATCCCGTGCTTCACGCGCCGGCGAAGAAGCCGCGCGCCGACAAGAAGGAGCTCGAGCCGCTGGTCCAACGGATGTTCGCGTCGATGGTCCAGGCCCGCGGCATCGGGATCGCCGCGCAGCAGATCGGCGTGCCGCTGCGGGTCGTGATCATCGACGTCGACGATGTGGGTATCGTCGCGGTGAATCCGGAGGTCGATTTCGAGAGCGCTGAGGTCGACGAGATGAGCGAAGGCTGCCTCTCAGTGCGTGGCCTGTACGGGATGCTCGAGCGTCCGATCGTCGCCCGTGTGGCCGCGGTCGATATCAGCGGGAAGAAGTTCACGATCGAAGGCGAGGGCCTCGGCGCGCAGTGCATGCTCCACGAGACCGATCACACGAACGGGATCCTGTACGTCGACCGCCTGCGCACCCGCAAGGATCTCTTCCCGGTCGAGCCGGAGGAGCCCGGTGAGCCGCCCCTCTCGACGTCCGGTCATACCCGCGAGGAAATGGAGAAGGCGACTTCGCGCTGAGGCCGCGAGTCGTCTTCCTCGGCACGCCGGCGTTCGCGGTGCCGTCGCTCGATGCGCTCGCCGCCCTCGCGGCGCGCGACGACATCGACCTCGTCGGCGTGGTGACGCAGCCGGACCGGCCCGGTGATCGGGGCCGCGTCGAGCCGTCGCCGGTGAAGCGGCGGGCCGGGGAGCTCGGTCTGGGCGTGCTGCAGCCGGTGCTCCTCAACGGCGACGCGGTGCAGCCGATCGCCGACCTCCGGCCGGACGCGCTCGTCTGGGCCGCGTACGGAAACCTCATCCCGCGCCGGCTGATCGACGGCGTCGACGGTCGCGCGGTGAACGTCCACGCCTCGCTGCTGCCGCGCTGGCGCGGCGCGGCGCCGATCGCGCGCGCGATCCTGGCCGGTGAGGGCGAGACCGGCGTGACGCTCATGCAGGGCACCGCGAGCCTTGATCGCGGGCCGATCATCGCCGCCGCGGCGACGCCGATCGGTCCCGACGAGACGGACGGCGAGCTCACCGATCGGCTC
>DATCQC010000116.1:0-2975 GCA_036569685.1 Candidatus Limnocylindria bacterium
GTCCTCGGCGCTGTCGAATCGGATCTCATCGCGGAGGCGCTCGACGAACGCGACGGTGGCCTGCTGCCCGTAGACCTCCTCGCTGAAGTCGAGGATGTAC
The DNA here is from genome assembly GCA_036569685.1 of Candidatus Limnocylindria bacterium. Taxonomy (GTDB): domain Bacteria; phylum Chloroflexota; class Limnocylindria; order P2-11E; family P2-11E; genus UBA4735. The sequence continues at coordinate 101 of DATCQC010000116.1, forward strand.
GACTCGAGCTTGCGCGGCCCGCCGCCGAACGTCGGCCGCACGCCCAGGCTCGAGGCCGCGCGATAGCGCGTGTCGCCGAGAATGACCCACGTCGCGTAGATCCCGTCATGCGGCAGCAGCTTGTCCGGCGGGGATGCGACGTTGATCGTCGGGAATCCGAGGGCACGGCCACGCTGCTCGCCGCGCACGATCGTGCCGGTCACCGAATACGGCCGGCCGAGGAGCGCCTGCGCGGTATCGAGGTCACCCTCGCGCAATGCCTGCCGGATGCGGGTCGAGCTCACGACGGCGCCGCCGAGCGCGATCGGCTCGACGACGGTCACCGCGAAGCCGTATTTCCCGCCGAGCGTCCGCAGCGCGGGCACCGCGCCCTCACGGCCGTGGCCGAACTGGAAGTCCGGCCCCACGACGATCCGCTGGACGTCGCCCGCGCTCGTCACGCGCTCGATGAACGCTTCGGCGGATTGCTGCGAGAACGCCTTGTCGAAGGTGAAGACGATCACCGCGCGCGCGCCGGCGTGCTCGAGGAGCGCGGCGCGCTCCGGTGCGTCGGCGAGGGTCGACTGCGGCGGATCCTGCGCGAGCACCTGCGCCGGCAGCGGATCGAACGTCGCGGCCACCGGCGTCGCGCCCGCGGCCTGCGCGCCCCCGACGAGGCCGCGGATGAGCGCCTGGTGTCCGAGATGGACCCCATCGAACACGCCGACCGCGAGGTGCAGAGGACCCTTCGGCCATCCGGTGAAGTCGTGAAGGACTATTCGACGCTCCGCGCTTCGGCGGCGCTCAGAGCGATCGCCGAGGTCGCCGGGCTCGCCTGGACCTCGCGCGCGGCCGCGGCAGCGCGGCGGCGCTTCGGCCGGCGCACCGGCCGCGCTTCGCGGACGAGCAGTGGGACGGGCGAGGCGACCGCGAGGATGTAGCCGAGGTAGTTGCCCTGGAAGTACCGCCCGAAGAACAGGAACGCGAGCAGCGTGAGCCCGTAGCCGCCGAGCATCCGCGCGATCGTCGGCGTCCGCCACAGGTGGTACAGCGTGTACAGCGCGATCGGCGTGGCGACGGCGAGCTCGATCGCGGCGAACGGGAAGTCGGCCTGCCGGTACTCGATCGCCCCGAGCCACAGCAGGAAGGCCGAGAAGCCCATCCCCGAGATCGGGTACGTCCACGCGGCGCCGCCGGCGTTGTAGCGGACCACGTCGTCGTAGAACGCTCCCCAGTCGTTCACGAGGAACGGGAGGAACGTGATCGCGAGGAAGACCACGGCGGGGATCGTCGGCATGAGCGCTCGCGCGGCCTGGCCCACGGTCTTCGGCTTGCGGGTCGCGACGAGATACACGGCGAGGAACGGCAGGAGGAAGAGCGCGTGCAGCTTCGCCGCCGCGGCCGCTGCGATCGCGAGCGAGGCCCACGACCGGCGCTCGCGCTGCAGGAGCGCGATCCCCGCGAATAGGAAGAACAACACGAAGAAGTCGTTGCGTCCCTCGATGACGAATGGGAAGAGCTGCGGGTTGAGGCCGACGAGCGCCACGAGCCCGATCCGGTGATCGGTCCGCTTCACGAGCAGCGGGAGGATCGCGAGCGTCGCCACGAACGCCGGCAGATACAGGTAGCGCTGGTCCCAGAAGATCCCGAGGTGATCGAACGCCCACACGAACGGCACGGTGATGAGGAACAGGAACGGGAAGTACGTGAGGTGGTACAGCGCGGGGTTGTTCACCATCGGCCAGTAATAGAGCGGCGTGTCGAGGTAATCGGTCGCGTACGGGTTGTGCCCGACCAGCAGCTTGCGCGCGGCCTCCTCGATCATCAGCGCTCCGTCGTGGATGTACGTGTACGGCTTGCCGGTCTCGCGGAGGACGATCGAGGCGATCGTCGGGACGATCACGAAGACGACGAGGATGAGCGCGAGGTGCAGCCAGCGCCCGCGCGGAGTGAACGACGCGCCCTGGCGGCGATCGCGGAACGGGTAGCTGAACGCGACCGCCCCCGCGACGGCCAGGAAGATCGGGCCGCCGACGCCCGGGAACAGCCGCCAGATCGTCTGATCGCTCGTCGCGGCGACGGTCGTGTGGTTCGCGAACAGCAGCAGCCAGTTGGCGACCGCGACGGTCCCCACGACCTTCGCGTCGAGCGAGAGTCCGCGCCACGCTTCGAGCAGCCAGCGGGCCGCCCGTTCCGCGCCCCGGATGATCATTCGGATCGCCCCCACGTCGACAAGAGCTCTGCGGCCGGTGCCTCGCGGAACCGCTCCGCCAATGGCAGGATACGGTCGTCCGCCTCGATCAGCCGCGCCGCATCTGGCGTGCCGCGGAGCGTCTCCACCGTCTGCGCGTCATCGATCGTTAGCGCGCCGACGGCCAGCCGGCGCAGCCCGCCGAGGTGCGCCGCCGATCCGGCGGCCCGGCCGATGTCCCGCGCGAGCGAGCGGATGTACGTCCCGGTCGAGCAGACGACAAGCAGCCGGAGGTCAGGCCGCTCCCAGCTCGCGATCGCGAGGCGCTCGACGGTGACCGCCCGGGCCGCGAGCTCGACGGTCTCGCCGCTCCGGGCGCGCGCGTAGGCCCGCCGGCCGTCGACCTTCACCGCCGCGTACGCCGGGGGCACCTGTGCCTGCGGGCCGCGGAACGCCTCGAGCAGGGCTTCGAGCTCGTCGCGCGACAGGGTCGGCACATCCGCCTCGCGAGTCGTGGCGCCCTCGCGGTCGTCGGTGGCGGTCTCGCGACCGAAGGTCACGATCGCCGCGTAGACCTTCGACGCGGTGTGCAGCCGATCCGCGAATTTCGTCGCGCTGCCGACGAGCAGCGGAAGCACGCCGGTCGCGAGCGGATCGAGCGTGCCGCCGTGACCCACGCGTTTGGTGCCGAGCGACCGCCGGGCG
>DATCQC010000117.1:0-10984 GCA_036569685.1 Candidatus Limnocylindria bacterium
CAGCGATGCGCCGCCGATCACCAGCAGCGTGCTCCGCCCGGGAAGGTCGGGCATCGGTTGGGCGATCGCGCGGAGGGCAAGTCCGCCGAGGGTCCCGAGGTACGTGATCCACACCAGCGTCCTACTTGGAGGCGGGGCTCCGCGGAAACGCGGCACGGCGTGCAGCGCGACGCCCATCGCGAACAGGCCCGCAAAGCCGAACAGCTGCAACAGCCCGTGGACCTGGACGAGCGCGAGCCAGTTCGCGCCCAACAGGCTGATGCCCCACACGCGAGCAAACAACAGCCAGAGACCGAGGCCGAAACCCACGCTCAGGCCGATGGACAGGGAGGTCGAGGCGAAGATCGCGATCGCGGGCGGACGAGTCTCAGTCGACGTGTCGGACCGTCAGATCAGGCTGCCGACCATCGGGGACCGGACTCGCGGCTGCGCAGCGCAGCGCCGGTGTGCCGGCCGTGCGATCGAGGTCAAGCAACCAGCTGCACCCGAGGCAGCGCGCGAGATCGACCTCTTCGCCGAGACGCGCGCACTGCACGCGCCCGCTGGCGAGAACGGGTCGCCAGCGTCGCTCGCTATTCATCGGGGTACGGGGTCGGCGTCGCTGGACCGACCTCGCTCCACTTCGCATCGATCGCTGCCCGGATCGCCTTCAGGCTCAGGCCGCTCGCGAGCAGGGCTTTGGTGTCGAGCGCGACACCGACGCAGGTGCCGCAGGCGAAGCCGTGCGGATCCAGCATGAACGTGCCCGGCGCGGTCTGGTCCTTCACGAAACAGTCGAAGTTGTCTCGGTGGCCGGCGCTGGTGCCGCAGCCGCAGAAGCACGGGATGTAGCGCAACTCGGCGCGGTGATCCACCGCGAAGGCGTAGGCCTCCCGAACGGCTTGCGGCGCCTGCTGGTATCGCATCGGCCACATGTCGTGCAGCGGCATGGCGAGCAGCGAGCTCGCGGGTTGCGCGGAGGCCTTCGTGACGACTGGCGCAGCGCAGGCGGCGAGGGCCGAGGCGGCGGCGGCGAGAAGGAGCTCACGGCGTCGCATGTCAGGCCGCCACGATGAGCGCGGTGACCCTGCCGAACATGCCGGTCTGGCCGTCGGCGTGACCGAGGATGTGGCAGTGGAACGCCCGCGCCCCGACCGCGTCGGCAACGACGATCGCGTCCCAGTGCTCGCCAGGCGCGACGTTCAGGGTGTCGCACGTGAACGGCGCGGGGAGCGGGTACCCGTCGCGCGCGAATACCTCGAACGTGAGGCCGTGGAGATGGATCATCTGGCCTCGTTCATGAAGCGGAAGCGGATGGCTTCGAAGTGGATCGGTGACATTCCAGCGGCCGCCGCAACGACGGCGGTCGCGCCCAGACCGCCGGCGCCGACCAAGAGCTGCCTGCGTGAGACCGGGCCAGCCATCCATCCGCTCCTTCACGACGGTCAGGCCGTGACCGTCGTGAGCGGAAGATGCGGTTTGACCCCCGACCGAGGTAGTGCCGTTCGGCCCCAAAGACCCGGGACGACGACCGCATTTGCCCGCACAGGCTGCGGGCCGTGCATGACGGACGCGGAGGAGGGCGTTCTTGCGACCGCGGCGCCACCGCTGAAGGCACCTCGCCCGAGATCAGAAGGCCTTCGTCACTCCCGCGCCCGGCCGATCTTCGACGCACGTCGCCCGCCGGCCCCGGAGCCTGCGCCGCGACGCATCGCGCGTTGTGCCATCCCGCCGAGCCTCCTCGACCGCCTTTCGGAAGAGCGGAGCCATCATCCGGGCGACCTTGCGCGCGTGCACCGGGCTCGGGAGACGGGAGACATTGGGAGCCAGGATCACCGAGCGGTATGCGCCGATCTCGGGCAGCTCGACCGGGTCCGCCGCGTATTCGCGGCCGCCCATCCGGATCGTCAGCGGGAACCGGTGATCCGGCGGGAAAGCCAGCGCGTTCATGGTCCACGGCGTGATGACGATGAACGTCGGAGTGTCGCCGGCCATGCCCGCGTCGACGACCTCGATCGTGAGCTTCGGGTTCGTCGTGGGGTCGAGAACGAATACGGAACACTGGATCCGTTCGAACCCTTGGCGCACGCGATCGGCTAGGCCAAGCTCCGGCATCAACCCCGACCGTAGGCAGAGGCGCGAGGACGCGGTAGGGCCTGATGACCCGGGTTCCTGGGCCGATCGGCCCTGCTCGCGTCGCCCCGCAGCTAGCGGCGCTCGACGACGAGACCGTCGCGGACCGCGCGGGTAGCAAGCTCGACCCGGCTCTCGGCGTGAAGCTTCTCGAGGATGTTCTTCAGGTGGAACTTGGCGGTGTTCTCGGTGATCCCCAGCTGCGCCGCGATCTCCTTGTTGCGCAGCCCGGTGGTGACCAGGCGAAGCACCTCGACTTCGCGGTCGGTCAGCCGATCAGGGTCGGCGCGCAGACGCCCCGGGTGCTGATATTCGTCGAGGATCCGCGCCGCGGTGGCAGGGGTGATCGCCGCCTCGCCGCGCTCGACGGCGCCGAGCATGAGGCGGAACTGGGCACTCTCCAGGTCCTTCTGCAGGTAGCCCTGCGCTCCGGCCTTGATCGCGTTGAACAGATCGTCCTCGTCCTCGCTCACCGTGAGCATCACGATCGCGATGTCAGGGTGGTGCGTCCTGATGAGCTTGGTCGTCTCGACCCCGGAAAAGCCGGGCATCCGCACGTCCATGAGGACGAGCTCCGGAAGCACCCGATCGACGAGCGCGATCGCCTCTGTCCCGTTGGCCGCTTGGCCGACCACCGTATGGCCCCAGGCTTCGAGGAGCGCGCCGACGCCGTCGCGGAAGAGGGCGTGGTCATCGACCAGGGCGATCCGCATCTCAGCCGGCCACGCCGACCGCATGACCGATCGGCACGCGGAGGCGCAGGACGGTGCCCGCGCCGGGCTCGGTGGACCACGACACGGAGCCGCCGACGGAGGCCGCCCGCTCGCGGATCGCGCGCATGCCGTACCGGGGCCAGTCCTCCGGACCGGAGGCGTGCGGATCGAACCCCGTGCCGTCGTCCTCCACGAGAAGTACGAGCTCGCGATCACGGGCGTCGACCTCCACGCGCGCGCGTCCGGCCGACGCGTGCTTCCGGATGTTCGTGAGGCCCTCCTGGACGATGCGGAACACCTGCGCCTGGATCTCCGGCGGGAGCTGCACGACGCGCGCCAGGGCGCTCGCGTCGACCTGGGTGACGAGCTTCGACGCTTCCGAGAACCGGACCGCGTATTCCTCGAGCGCGCCGACGAGGCCGCGCTCCGGCACGATCGGGCTGGAGAGACCGAGGATCGCTTCGCGCACGTCGACGTACACGGAGCGCGCGGCCGCAGAGAGCTCGGCGAGCTGCTGCCGGGCCCGATCCGTGTTCCCCGCGGAGAGCAGCTCCTCGACCGCCTGCGCTTTCGTGTTCACGTATCCGAGGACCTGCGCGAGGCCGTCGTGCATTTCGTGCGCGATCCGCTCGCGCTCTCCCCTGATGGCGAGCTCACGCAGCTCCCGCTGCAGCCGGACGTTGTCGAGCGCGACGGCCGCTTGAGCCGCGAGCGCAGACAGCATTTCGAGGTCCTCGGGTCCGTAGCGACGTTCGTCGGACAGCGATCCGACCGCGAGCGTGCCGATGGTCGCCGGTCCCCGCTGCAACGGCGCGGCGAGGCGCGCGCTCCGCGCCGAGGGATCGCCGTCCATGATGGCGATCTGCTCCGAGCCGTCGGGCGCGATGAGCGTCGTGAAGGCCGCGTCCGCTTCGAGCAGAAGCCGCGCATCGGCGGCGACCGCACGGAGGATCTCGTCGCTCCCGACGAGCGTCGTCATCTTCATGCCGAGGCGACGCAGGGCCTGGAGCGACGCGTTCCGCCGCTCGAGCGTCGCGTTGCGCTCTCGCAAAGCGTCCGAGAGACGGTCGATCCGCCTGAACGCGATCCGCCCGAGGACGAGCGACAGAAGGAGCACCGCGGCCGGAATGACGAGGACGTCGAACGGCGCGGGCAGGATCCGGTCGAGGACGCTGTCGCTCGCGAACTCGAGGAGGCCGACGAGCACGACCGGCAGCGCGATGACTGACCAACGGATCTTCGACAGCATCAGTTGAGGCTAGCCGTCACGACAGGCTCGCCCGAGGGCCGTCCGGCGGCTTCCTTGGTGCCGAACGGCCTTCCCGCAAGTGCCGAACGGCACCAATGGGCCCACTCGACCGAGGAGGCCCGCGCCCACCCGGTCGCGTGTGGTGCCCCTTCGCGGCGAGAACGATGCTCACGATCGTGGCGTATACGTTCCGCGTCGACCGATCGGGCTGCCTGAACTGCGGCGTCTGTATGGACGTCTGTCCGGTGCACGCCCTCGACATGACGCGGCGCACGGGGACGTCGATCGAGTCGGGAGCGAGCGGACGCTCGGCGGGGGCGGGCGCCGGGGATCAGGACTGGATGATGGAATTCCCGGTCCAGGCCGGGGTGTGCGTCGGCTGTCAGCTCTGCGCGACCGAGTGCCCCACGAGCGTCATCACCATCACCGCGGAGGCGGGCCGGACCGCGCTCGTGAGCGCGCAGGGCCCGATCACCGCCGCGCCCGAGACCGCCGGCTGGGCGCCGCTTTCCGCGTACACGCGCGATGCGCTCAGCGAGCCGCGGGGCGATCCGTGGGGCGCGCTTGCCGAGTGGCGGCCGGTGAACCGCCCCGATGCCTGGCAGACGTGGCGCAGCTGGGGCGATCCGGCGACGGCGCGACTCCTGGCACCGTGCCAGGAGGCGTGCCCGGTCGGCACCGACGCGGGCCTGTACGTCGCGCTCGTCGGCGAAGGCCGCTATGCGGAAGCGTTCGCCGTGGCCGCCGAGTACAACCCGTTCCCATCGATCTGTGGACGCGTCTGCACCGCTCCGTGCGAGGTCGCATGCCGGCGCGGCGTGTTCGACGAGCCCATCGCCATTCGGGAGCTGAAGCGGTTCGCCACCGATCACGGGGCGGCCGGATATCCGCTTCCGGTCCCCGCCGAGCAACGCCGCGTCGAACGGGTGGCGATCGTCGGCGCCGGCCCGACCGGGCTCAGTGCCGCGTACGCGCTCATCCGCGCCGGGTACGGCGTGACGGTCTTCGATGCGATGCCCACCGCCGGCGGGATGATGGCGGTCGGGATCCCCGACTACCGCTTGCCCAAGGACGTGCTGCGGGCGGATGTCGATCGCATCGTCGGCCTCGGCGTGGAGTTGCGGCTCAACACCGCGCTCGGACGCGATATCAGCCTCGAGCAGCTCAAGGCCGAGGGCTACGACGCCATCCTCCTCGCGACGGGCGCCTCGAAGAGCCAGCGCCTCGGGATCGCAGGCGAGGATGCCGAAGGTGTTTGGCCCGCGACGCTGTTCCTCAAGAAGGTGAACCTCGGCGAGCGGGTGGAGCTGACGGGCGACGCCCTGGTCGTCGGTGGCGGTTCCACGGCGATGGACGCGGCTCGCACCGCGTGGCGGGCGGGAGCCCGGACCGTGCGGGTCCTCTATCGCCGGACGAAGGAGGACATGCCCGCGCAGCACGAGGAGCTTCGCGCCGCCGAGCACGAAGGCGTGGTCATCGAGCCGCTCGTCGCTCCGATCGAGGTGCTCCGCAAGAACGGCTGGATGACCGGCGTGCGCTGCGTGCGCCTCACGATCACCGGCCGCGACGCGGACGGACGGAGCGCGGTCGCGCCGATCCCCGGCAGCGAATTCGTGATCGAAGCGTCAGCGCTCATGGTCGCGGTCGGTGAAGCGCCCGATCCGTCGATCCTGCCGGAAGGCTCGAACATCCAGGTCGCCGAATGGGGCGGTGTCGTCGTCGACGCGGACTCGCTCGCGACGGCGCAGCGCGGCATCTTCGCCGCCGGCGACGTGGCGACCGGTCCGCGGAGCGTCATCGAGGGGGCGGCCCAGGGGCAGCGCGCCGCGTGGGCCATCGATCGGTATCTCCGTCACGAGGACGGCGGCACGTACGTGCCGGCCTGGCGCGTCACGCCGTCGGTCCCCAGCACGAAGACCGTCGCCGTCGATCTCGCGCCACGACCGCGCGCGGAGGCCGCCCTCGCGAACGTCCGCGGGATGCCGGCGAGCTTCACCGAAGTCTCGCTGGGTCTCACTGAAGCCGGCGCTCACGCGGAAGCCGCGCGCTGCTTCCGGTGCGACGTGATCGCGCAGTGCCCGGCCGTCCAAGTCCAAGGGAGGAGATCAGCATGACACCCGATCAGCTCGCGGACGCGATCGTCAAAGCATTCCTGCAAGGTGGTGAGGGGTTCCTTGAGGGGACCATGGCGGCGGCGCTGCCGATCATCTGGCTGCTCGCCCTCGCCCTGCACCTCGCCCGCCCCTACATGCTCCGAATGACCCAGAAGTTCACCCTGCGGCTGGCCGCGGACATCTGGTGGGTGCTGTACATCGCGCTGCGCGACGGCCTCCTGGCCGTCGCTTTCATCATGAGCTTCATGTTCCTGTTCCCGGACGTCCTCCTCGCCGATGCCCTGCCGATCGGCGGCTCGATCGCGACGGCGATGCTGTTCGCGGTGCTGCTCACCAAGCTCGTCGCGGACACCGACGATGACCCGCGGGCGTTCCGCCTGGTCTCCGGCCTGCTCGCTGGCGGAGTCACGATCTACATCCTCCCGACGATCGTCGGCGTGCCGGTGAGCGCGCTCGATCTCGGAGATCCCTGGAACGGCATCGGGCAAGCGCTCGTGACGTCCACGAATGGGGCCTTGGCGATCACGTTCTGGTGGATCTCGCTCCTCGCGATCGGCCTAATGGGCGCCGTCGCCGTGTGGTTCAACCTGCGTACGCCCGCGATGACCCTTGGGAGGGCCGAACGATGACACCTGATCAGATCACCGAGGCGATCACCAAAGCCTTTGTCGAAGGCGGACAGCAGTGGCTGGTGCTCACCATCGCGGCGTTCATGCCCGCGCTCTGGGCGTTCACGTTGATGCTCCATCTGGCGCGGCCCTATGTGATCCGCACGCTGCGCAAGCTGTCCCTGCGCTTCGGCGCCGACGTGTGGTGGCTCACCTACGTCCTGGTGCGCGACGCCGTGACCATCCTCACGTTCGGTCTCAGCTTCATCTTCCTGATGCCGAACCTCGTCCTCGCGTTCGATCTCCCGCTAACCGCGCCGCTCGCCACGCTCTTCCTCTTCTGGGCGCTCTACGTGAAGCTGCTTTACGACGCCGACGACCGATTCGGAGCCTACCGGCTCGTCACCGCGCTGCTGGTGATCGGCGCGACGCTCTATTTCGTCCCGCAGACGCTGGGACTCGAGTCGAACTCGCAGGACTACCTGTCAGGATTCGTCTCCTTCTTCGACTCAACGAAGAACCAAACGTGGGCAGGGCCGATCCTGATCGTCTCGCTTATCGGGTTCGCAGCGACCGCCACGGCCATCTTCTGGCGCGTCGTGCTTGCCGCACCGGGGCCAGCGCCCGCCGCCGCCGGACGGCAGCCGCGTCCGGCGACGCACTGAGAGAGATCGACGTTGGCTGGCGCACTGCTCCTACGCCTTCGTCGTCAGGTAGCCCGAGCTCTTTCCGTCAGAGCCCGCCGGGCCGACGTGCTCCGCGGAGTCGTCGCGTTGCGCGTGGCAGCGATGTCGAAAGTCCCACCGATGTCGGCCCGAATGGCCCTATCCGGCCGCCTGCACGGCGAGACCATCATCTTCGGAGGTACGAAATGACGGGTTCCACCTCTGCCATTGCCGATCGAGGGCGAAGTTCCCGCTTTCTTTCGCTGCCCTCAACGCCCGTCCTCGTCATTCTCGTGCTCGCTCTCCTCGCCGGCCTGCTCGTGTTCGCCGTGAACGCGCCGTCCGCAGTGGCAAGCGTCGCGGGCGACCTCCTCCAGACCGCCAACCTGATAGATCAGCATGCGGACACCATGACGGCCGACGGACAACGACTCGCCGACGCGGCGCGCGGGATCACCGGCGCCGACCGCGATGTCTGGGTCGCGACGGCCCAGCACATGATCTCCGACGGAACCAGCGTGCACGCGATGGCGCAACGCTTGCGCGCAAGCGCCCGCGTCCTCGGTGACGAGCCGACCTACCGGGCGAACGCGGATCCGGCCACGCTGGCCGCCCAGGCGGCACTACTGCGAGCAGACGGTCAAGCCGCTGTCGATCATGGGCGCCTCATGATCGACGAGGCCGCCTTCATGGGCACACTTGCACGCAGGCCGGGGAGCGGAATCACGGAGCAGGAAGCTTCGCTCATGGCGGCGGATGCCAATCGGATCATCGACGCGGGAGAGCGGACGCTCGCGCTCGCAAGCCGCCTCGACGCAGGTGCCGATCAGCTTCGCCGGGGTCTCGGGCGGTAGGTGAGGTCTTCATGAACCTGGGTCACACACCACTGGTCTAACCAGGCCCACGGCGTGCTGCCCGGCATGAAGCTGACGGAACGGTCCACGTCGCCGCGATCGGCGTCCCTGGCGATCAGCATCGATCGCCAAAGCGAGCGTGAGGGTTACCCGGTCTAAAGCCGAGGCTTGTGCTTCGCCATGTACGCCGCCGCCTCGGCGCGGCGCGACAGGCCAAGCTTGTCGAGGATCCGGCTCACGTAGTTCTTCACCGTCTTCTCGGAGAGGAACAGAGCCTCGCCGATCTCGCGGTTCGTTTTTCCCTCGGCCAGGCCCGCGACGACCTTGCGCTCCTGCTCGGTGAGCGAGGCCAGCGCCGGATCTTCCGCCCGACTTTCACGAAGCCGCTCGAGCACCTTGCCCGTGACATCGGGATCGAGCAGCGAGCGCCCGGCCGCGACGGCCACGACCGCATCGACCACCGCCTGACCGCGCGTCTGCTTCAACAGATAGCCCGAGGCGCCGGCGATGATCGACGCGAACAGGGCCTCGTCGTCGGCGTACGAGGTCAGCATGATCACCTTGGTCTCGGGGCGCGCCTCGCGGATCGAACGGCACGCCTCGACGCCGGATCCATCCGGAAGGCGCACGTCCATGATCACCACGTCCGGCTTCGCACGGGCCGCGGCTTCGATGGACTCCGCGACGGTGCCGGCCTCGCCGACGACGCTCATCCCGGTCTGACGGCTGATCAGGCCGCGAAGGCCCTCGCGCACGACCTCGTGGTCGTCGCAGATCAAGACTCGGGTAGTCACGCGATCACCCCCGTGCGCGCCGGGATGCGCAGCCGCAGGCGGGTTCCAGATCCCGGCCTCGAGGTCATGTCCAGGCGGGCGCCCGCGTTGAATGCGCGCTCGCGCATGTTACGCAGTCCGAAGCCTGACACCGGGGTCGTCGTGTCATAGCCGACGCCATCGTCGATCACCTCGAGCACCACCATGTTGCGCTCCAGCCGCAGCGAGAGCCCGGCGTGACGGGCGCGTGCGTGTCGCGCGACGTTCCCGAGCGCGTCCGCCGCGACGTAGAACACCGCCTCGCGTCCAGCCAGGTCCAAGCTCGCCTCTGCCTCAGGCTCGACCGTCGCGTCCACGCTCAGGAGCGCGTTCGTGCCGATCTGCGTCGCGAGCGTGACCAGCGACTCCCGCAGCGGCCGATCCGAGCCGCGGATCGGGCGGAGCCCGAGCACGTAATTGCGCAGGTCGGCGATCGCGGCGTTGAGCCGATCCACCGCGCGTCCGAGCTGCACCTTCACCTCTTCCGGCGCGCTTTCGACCTGTGATGACGCGTCCTCGATCAGCAAGCCCAGCCCGTAGAGCGACTGGATCGCGCCGTCGTGGAGGTCCATCCCGATGCGATGCCGCTCTTCGAGTGCCGCGATCTGGCTGGTCTGGGCGTAGAGGCGCGCGTTCTCGATCGCGATGGCCGCTTGCGCGGCCAACGCGAGCAACGCCTCCTCATCTTCGACGGTGAATTCGCCTCCACCCTGCTTTTCGGTCAGGTAGAGATTGCCCAAGGACTCGCCGCGCCAGCGGATCGGTACACCGAGGAAGCTCGTCATCGGCGGATGGTTGGGCGGAAAGCCCACTGAGGCGGGATGTTCATGGAGGTCGCGGAGCCGGATCGGGCGACCCTCGCGCGGCAGCAGGCCGAGGATGCCCTTGCCCACCGGGAGCGCTCCGATCCGTTCGCGCGCCTCGTCACTGATCCCCGCGGTGTAGAAGCGCGTCACCACGCCGTGGACGTCGAACGTGCCGAGCGCCGAGTACTTGGCGTTGCCGACCACGCGAGCCAGCTCGGCGATCTTGTGCAGCAGCGCCTCGGTCTCCAGCTCCGCGCTCAGCGCCAGACCTGCCTCGTTCAACGCCCGGAGGCGACGGCTTTGGGCGACCTCGTGTTCATGGAGCTCACCCAGGCGGCCCAGGATCGCCACCGAGAACGCGATCACACCCGCGGCGCCGATCGCGAGTAGCGCGGCGTGGCCGGCCGCAGACGGAAGCGACGGCTCGAGGACCCAGAAGTCGAGTGCGACCAGCGCGGCAAGGAGCAGGACGGGCAGGACGAGTGCCGCGACGATGAAGCGCCGCGGGTACACCTGACGACCCGTGAGCATCCGCAAGTCCATCCGGTGGATTATCGGGCCAGCTTCTCCATCGGCAGGCCGACGCACGCGTCGCCATCGAGGCCCTGCGACGCGACCGAGGTGATCACAGGCTCATGGTGGCCCGCTCCGTCGATCTTGTCGGCGGCGAAGGCGATGGGCAGCGAACGGCCGGCGCGGACCAGCCTCAGCGTGAGCTCTGGCGGGAGCGCGGCCCGGTCGTAGATCGCCAGATCGGCCTCCTCGTGCAGCGGACAGTGCTCACGGTCGAGGAGAACGCAGAGCACCTGCGGTCCGACGCAACGAAGCGTGCGCATGCCGAGCGCCTCGAAGTAGCGGGCCCAGTCGGAGCGGACCGCGGGGTCTGTACTGACCACCAGCGCGGTGCGAGAACGAGAGGGGCGGATCGCTCCGCCCCTCTCCGTGACCGATGCGCGTGTCACGTCAGCTAGTTGACCGTGAAGGTCAGGTGCATGCCGGCCGCGTAGTGGCCGACCTCGTTGCACATGATCACGTAATGACCGGCCGGGAT
>DATCQC010000118.1:0-9278 GCA_036569685.1 Candidatus Limnocylindria bacterium
GTCCACTGGCGGCCGGCAATCCCGATGGCGAGGAGGCCGACCATCCAGAACCGTCGGCGCCCACGGCCACGTCAGCGTCGCACTCAGGGCACTTGCTCGTAGCGGGCATCGAACGCGGCCTCCCTCAGCTGATGGGGAGACTTTAGCCGAGCCGACTCCGTGCGCGAGCCTTGTCCAGGTACATCCGCTCGTCCGCTTTCGCGATGAGCTGGTCGGTGAGCAGGCCGTCCTCGGGGAAGGCGGCGATCCCGAACGACACCCGCGGCAGCGAATGCGGCATCCCGCCCCACATGTAGGTCTGCTCCGGGAGCTCGTGGGTCAGACGCATGACCAGCGAGCGCGCCTGATCGAGCGCGGTGCGCGGGAGGAGCAGCACGAACTCGTCCCCACCGAAGCGCGCGACGACATCCTCGGTGCGCGCGGTCGTGCGGAGGGTCGTCGCGACCGAACGGAGCACGGAGTCACCGACGAGGTGGCCGGCCGTGTCGTTCACCGCCTTCAGGCCGTCGACATCGCAGAGGATCACGCAGAACGCGTCCCCGTGGCGGCGCGCTTCCGCGGTCTCGGCCTCGAGCCGCTCCACGAGCACGCGCCGGTTCGTGAGTCCGGTCAGCGGATCGTCGCTCGCCCGGCGCCTGCTCTCGCCGAGCAGCCGCGCGTTCGAGATCGCGATCGCGGCCTGTGCGGCGTACAGCCGGAACATCCGCTGGGTCTCGTTCCCCCAGTGCCGGGGCCGCCCGGAATACAGCGTCATGGTCCCGACGAGCTCGCCGTGCGCGATGAGCGGCAGGGCGATGGCCGAGGCGACGATGCCGTGGAGCCGCGGGTTCGACGCCGGATGGCTCGAGTAATCGGTCGCCACGGTGGGCTCGCGGGTCCGGACCGACTCGAGCGCGATGCCCATGAGCGGACCACCGGGGTCGTTCCGCAGCTCGGGCATCTTGGACCGGTTGATCGCGCGGACGATGAGCGTGCCGTCCGGCTCCGCGAGGGCGATCATCGCGCCGTCGGTCTGGGTGAGCCGCGTGACGTTGTCGACCGCGAGGCGGGCGAGGTCGTCGAGTGAGATCTCACCGGCCGTCGCGAGTCCCACGTCGTAGAGCGCGGCGAACTGCGCGGCGCGGCGACGCTCGCGTTGCCCCAAGCGCCAGTTCGCGTACAGCGCCAGGGCCGCGCGGATCGCGAGGACGACGATCGTCAGCGCGATCGCGGCGGCGACGAGCGGATCGGTCGCGGTCTGCCGGTCGAGCTGGCTCGCGATGAGGATCGCGGCCGCGGCGATCGCGACCGCGCCGGGCAGCACCATCCGCGACACCTGGACCACCTCCATCGGGACGAACGGGACGGCCTCGCCGACCGAGTCCTCGGCCCACTGGCGGCCGGCGATCCCGATGGCCAGGAGGCCGACCATCCAGAACAGGTCGATGACCGTGCCGGGCAGGAACGATCGGTGAACGTAGTCGGGCAGCCACACGACGAAGCCGATGGCGTTCAGCGCGATGCCGATGAGCAGGGAGAAGTGCGCCCGCCGGGTCTGCTGCGGTGGAAGGCCCCAGAACATCGACAACGCCGCGCCGGTCGCGGCCACGTAGAGGATCGGGTACGCGAATCCGACGACGATCGCGGACGGCTGCTGGATCATCTCCGGCGCGAACAGACCCGCGACGTAGAGCGCGACCCCGGCGATCATCGTGAGCACCGCCGCACTCACGTCGAGCACGAGCGCGTACACCGCGAGCCGCTGCTGGTGGCCCGCGAGGAACGCGCCGCAGCCGATGAGGAGGAGGACGGCGGCGGCGAGGAAGCCGAAGTCGGCTGGAGCGGGCGGCACCCCGGCGATCCCGGCGATGTCGTAGGCATCCGCGAAGACCTGACCGATCGCCCAGGCGATCGCACCAAGGAACGTGCACACCCACGCCAGCCGTTCCCGTGTCTGCGGGACGAACGCGGCCCGGCCCGTTCCGACCACGGCGCCGAATGCGAACCCGGTGAGTCCGAGGTCGGCGATGACCTGCCGGAGCTCACCCGGACCCACGATGAGATCGGCGAGCCACACCAGCGCCGCGCCGGCGAGGCCGGCGACAAGGGCCTGCTGGGAGCGCCACCGTGCGCCGAACATCACGGGCACGCTAGGGCCGCTCGTTGAGCAACAGAAGGGGCCAACTCGTCCTCACCCGGCGCGGTACCGACAGGGGGTGGGCTCCCCCGCGCGTGCTAGGCCGCGGTCTTCTTGGACCGGCTCCGGCTCACCTTGTCCCCCTCGGAAAGGTCGATCTTGTGCTTCCGGGCGGCCCCGACGATCTTGCGGCGCGCGGCTTCCTTCTTCGCCGGGGTTTCGAACTTGGTCTGGTTCCAACGGGCCATCGCGTTGCGGATGTGACTCTCGTCGTTGAGCGGCAGGTGGCCCTCGCCCTCCGTGTCGACGTACGCGAACACGTCCTTGTTCATGCTCTTGCGCTGCTTCGCGTTCAACTCGGCCATGTCGGCACCTCCACTTGCCCGGTGCCTGCAAACCGCGTTCCTCGGTCGAGCGACGGGACTATCAACGCGAGTGAGCCAGGAGGGATTCGAACCCACGACCAAGGGATTAAGAGTCCCCTGCTCTACCGCTGAGCTACTGGCCCGCACCTAGGGTACCCAAGACGGCATCGCCGCGGTTATCCACCGCGGCGATGTTCGCTCGTCAGCACGAGTGCTCGGGCGCTACGCGGCGACGGTCACGATGCGCCGATCTTGAAGATCTTCGTTCCGCAGACCGGGCAGGTCCCCTGCGTCGCGGGACGGCCGTTCTTCATCGTGATCGCCTTCGCGTCCTTGATCTCTCGCGAGGCCTTGCACTTCACGCAGTATCCGGTCGCCACCGGTCACCTCCACGCGCGATCTTGAACGCGACGCGTTCAGCGGTACGCACCCCTTCTGAAGCGGCGGGTATCGTACCTCCACCCTATTCGACACCCGAAACCACAAAACCCCGCCACAGGGGCGGGGCTTCGTGGTGAGGAAGGGAAGGGTTGGGAAGTCGTATCCAGTTGGCGGCCAGAGGTGCACACCGCGTGCCAGCTCGCCGGAGGAGGTGACGAATTGCGTGCTGAGCTGCTGTCCATCGGCACCGAGCTCCTGCTCGGGCAGATCGTGGACACGAATTCGGCCTATTTGGCCGGTCGGCTGGCCGGCCTCGGGATCGATCTCCTCTATACCTCGACCGTCGGGGACAATCTCGGCCGGGCGACCGAGACGGTCCGCCGCGCCGTTGACCGGAGCGACCTCATCGTCTGCACCGGCGGCCTCGGGCCGACGGAGGACGACCTCACCCGTGAGGCGATCGCGGCCGCGCTCGGCGAGACGCCCGCGGTCGATCCGGCGCTCGCGGCGGAGCTCGAGGCGTGGTTCGCGGGCCGGGGCGCGCCGATGCCGGAACGGAACCGCAAGCAGGCCTGGCTGATCCCATCCGCGCGCGCGCTCGCCAACCCGCTCGGGACCGCGCCGGGCTGGGACGTCCGGCGGGGCGGCACGCGGATCATCGCGATGCCCGGGGTCCCACGCGAGATGACGCGGATGTGGGAGGTCGAGGTCGAGCCGACGCTCGGCGACGGCAGCGTGCTCCGCTGGCGCACGCTGAAGCTCCTCGGCATCGGCGAGTCGAGCGTCGAGGAGGCGCTCGACGAGCTCGTGCATTCGACCGCGCCGACCGTCGCGACCTACGCGAAGAACGATGGCGTGCACGTGCGGATCACCGACAAGGGCACCGACCTGGCGGCCGTCGCCGGCCGCATCGAGGCGATGGACGGCACGATCCGCGAGCGCATCGGCCAGCACGTCTGGGGAGCCGACGACGACACGCTGGGCGCCGTGGTCGGCCGCGCGCTCGTCGCGCGGGGCTGGCGGCTCGCGGTCGGAGAAGCGATCACCGGAGGCGAGATCGCGCGCGCGCTCAGCGACACGGACGGAAGCGCGGCCTGGCTGGCCGGCGCGATCGTGGTGCCAGGTGCTGACGAGCGGAGCCTCGCGCGGTGGGCGGCGCAGCTGGGCGCGGAGGTCACCTGCCTTGCGCCCGCCGGCGATATGGAGACCTCGCTCGTCGTGTCGACGCCGGCCCGCGATGCGCGGCGCGCGACGGTCCGCTATCGATCGGCGAGCGAGGGCCGCCGGCGCGCGACCCTCGCGGCGCTCGACCTCATCCGGCGGGCGCTGCTCGAGGGCTGAGGGAGGACGAACACGATCCCGCAGCGGACATCCGGCGCGACGCGTGGTCGCGTCGAACGCTTCGAAGTCCACTGCGGGATCGGACGGTGACCGCTAACAGGCAGACGCGATGCCATCACGCGCCGCGGCGCGTAACGCTTCAGCGACGGGTCGGGCTTGGGCTCGGCGAGCGCCGCGCGGCGCGCTTCGCTTTTTCGACGGCGAGCGACGCCTTGTGTGCAGCTTCCCTGGCCTTCTCGGCGGCCGCCCGCGCCGCGGTCGCGTTCACCGGTGGCGCCTGCACGGCGCTCGCGACCGAGGTCTCGGTCTCGTCGTCGACCGGTTCGGCGGTCGGTTCCGCCGTGGTGGGTGCCGCGGTCGGCGGGTCGGTCCGCGGCGTCACGCTCGGTCGGGGCGCGGCGGTCGGTCGCGCGTCGGCGAGCATCGCGCGTTCGTCGGCGATCGTCGAAAGGCGCGCCGTGATCGCGGCGGCCTGGTCGGCGATCCTCGTTGCCGGCGAGTCCTTGCTCGGAGACGAGGTCGCACTCACCGAAGCGAGCACCGCTGCGGCCACCGCCGTACGCGGATCGGCCGCGAGGCGCGTCGCGGTCTCCGCAACGCGCTCCTGGCTCGCCGTCAACGCGGTCTGCACCTGCGCGACCAGAGCGGCGGTGGCCGGGTCGCTCGACTCGACGGTCGCGAGGTCGGCGGCGGCGTCGGCGAGCGAGCTCCCGTAGCTCGCGGTCGCGATGATGCAATCGTCCTCGAGGCCGTTCGTCGCAAGACGCTCGGCCTCGTTCAGCCGGTGGTCGGCGATCGAGAGCTCGACCGCCGCGCGGTCCTCCATGCTGATCGCGATCGCGAGGCGAAGCTGCTCGCCGGCGAGCTTGAACCCATAGAGCGCGTCGTCCGGCAGGGAGTCGGCGCTCGCGACGGTCGCGCCGCCGAGGACCCCGGCGATCACCAGACCGACGACGAGCGCGCGCACGAGCATTGGCGCGGGCATTCCGATCAGCGCGAAGATGCCGTACACGCGATCCGAGGTGGTCGGCTTCGCCGGCTCGAGCGCCGCGAGGACGGTGTTGCGCATCCGCACCCGGCTCGCCGCATCCGGCCGGAGGTCGCGCGCACTGAGCCGGAGCGCCGCCGCGACCGCCTCCCGAAGGATCGGATCCTGGATCTGCTCCAGGCGCCGGACCCCTCGGGCGACCGCCTCGAGGTTCTCCGTAAAGTCGCCGCGCGCGCCTCGTCCGCTCACCACACCTACTAACGGCCTGGCTGGCCGCTCCGCTACGCCACGTGAATGGCCTCGAAATACGCCAAAACGCGGGCATCCAGGCAACGCTGAACGGATCCGACGTGGACAGACGGTGGACAACCGTCAGCTGAGCGAAACGTGCCGGCGGTGCCGGACGTTGCGGGCGACGGCCGGTCTAGCGGGCCGGGCCGCCCCAGACCGGCACGTAGTGGCTGAAGAAGGTCTCCTCGTGGACGACGGTGTCGCCTTGCCACACCGTCCAGCTGCGCAAGACGTCGCGGCCCACCGTCACGCCGCCCGGCAGGTACGCCGGGTCGGCCGGCTGATCGGGCGCGGGACTTGTGAAGTTGTATTCGTACGGCGCGCCGATCTCGACCCGCCTGCCCGTGGGCACGCTGATGAGATCGAAGCGCAACGCTGCCGCATACGGATAGGCCTCGATGAGCACGGGGTACTGCGTGTCGTTCTTCCACTTGAAGTCGACGCCCGGCTCGAAGACCGCGGCATCGAACCCGATCGGGTAGCGGTCGATGTAGTAGCCATGCGCGTGGCGCTCGACGATCTCGAAGCCCGCGCGCGCGACCGCGTTGAACAGCGTGGTCGAGACCTGGCAGAGCCCACCACCGATGACGTTCTCGTCCGATCGGCCGTCGATGATCGCGCCGGCGAACGAGTAGCCGCGGTCGACCGTCACCGGACCGAGGAGGTCCCAGAAGCTGAACGACTGGCCGGGTGCCAGGACGAGGTCGTTGAACTGCATCGCGCCGGTCGTGATGTTCGCGTGACGCGCCGCATCCGCGGGATACGTCGTCGTGAACGTGGCCACCTGCGTCATCTGTGGCGCGTACTGCGTCGCCAGTTCCGTGGTGAGGACAGGTGTATCGACGACGGATACCGGGACGATCTCGCGGGGGGCCCTGACCCGGGTGAAGAGCTGCGCCCTGACGTCGGCGACGAGCTCCTGCTGATCGATCTTCACGCCGTCGATAGCCGGGACGACCATGAGCGTTCCGTCCGGCTGGACCGCGTACGTCGCGTTCTTCGCCGGATGGTCGAGCAGCGCCGCGAGCCGGCTCACCCACTCGGCGACGCGCACGTCGTCGAAGCGCACGCGATAGACGTACCGGGCCGCGGGCGCCGACGCGCCGGCCGGGATCGCGTCGAGCTCATCGGGCGTGGCCGAGGTCTTCTCGATGACGAGGAGCGTGGCGAGCCCGGCGGCATCCTCGGTGGTCGTGCGATCGCCCGCGACGATCGTGAGCGCGGTCGTCGCCGCGATCGCCTTCGCGGCCGCGTCGCGGATGCCGCTCCGGTCCACGGCGGGATACGTCTCATGGATCTGCAGCGCGATCGCGCGATCGCCGAGCGTGCCGGACGCCAGCAGCGCCCGCCGCAGCGCCGCGCCGTCCACCGTCCTCCCGATGACGGCTTCGGTCACGTCGATGCCGCGGAGCGTCGGGACGATCGCGCCATCCGAGGCCGGGCGGTCGACCGAGGCGGCGATCGCGCGCACCCATTCGTCCGCGGCGGTCCCGTCGGCGCGCATCGCGAACGGCACCGCGGCGCGGCCTTGAAGCGCATCGATCCACGCGACAAGACGCTGGGCCGGCGTACCGATGTGGCCGTACGCGAGCACCTGACTCACGGCGCGATCGACATCCGGAGCGATCGCGAGCCGCTCGTTCGTGGTCGTCCACTCGAGCCCGTCGGGACCGCCCACGACGACCTGCGCGGTAGCCCACGGGAGCGCGGCCTCTTGCCCGAGCCGATCGCGCAGCTCGGAGGCGGTCAACGTACCGACCTCGACGCCCCCGACCGTCACGCGCGGCAGCGCGCGATCCGCGAATGCCGCATCCGCGCCGAACGCGAGGGCTGCGAGCGCGGCAACGGCGAGCAGAGGCGCGAGCACGTATCTCCACGGCGTGCGACCCGCGGTGAAGGTCCGCGCTTCTTTCGCGGTGACGGTCACCCCTCGCGCCTCCCCTGCGGCCCACCGTCCGCTCGTTCGTCGAACTGGACGGCTCTGGTCATTTCGACGCACCGATCGTGGGGGCGGTTCCCCCGTCGCGCATCACCCTTGAGTAACGCATAAGTCGTACCCGGTAGCCATCCGACCTACCCCCCGCTTCGGCCGTTACTCCGCCGATACATGGCCTGTCGGAAGTCCGCTCAAGGCGCGGCGTTTGTTGCGCGCTGAGCGAATGCCGAAGCGCCGAGCTGATCCACTCCGAACAGAAGAACGCGACCGAGGAGGGCTTTGCCCGACGAGGGAGCGACCACCAGCCTTGAGCGGTTCGGCGAGACGCTGAGGCGAATGCCGAAGCGTCGAGCTGATCGACAAAGAGCGGCCCGGCGGTCCAGGGGAGCAGGAACCGCCGGGCCGAAAGGCGTACTGGCCGACGGGCGGGCCGGCCAGGGCCTGACCTAGTGAGGGGGTGCTAGCTGCACCCCGTGGTCTCGCCACAGTTCTCGCACTTGTGGCAGGTGCCGTTGCGAACGGTCAGCCAGCCGCAGCGCGGACAGGGCGGCGCGTCGGGAGTCGAGTTCATGCGGCGCGGGGTCGGGCGCGCCGGCTCGGACCAGGCGGTCTCCTGTGACGGAGCAGCCGGTGCGGCCATCGAGACAGCCTTGCTGAGCAGCTCGAGCTGCGGAGCGGGATCGACGATCTCGCTCGTGCGCACGAGGCCGATCGCCATCTTGTCGTCGGTCGAGAGGAACCGGTAGCCGAGCCAGCGGAACACGTAGTCGACGATCGACTTCGCGAATCCGAGCTCGGAGTTGCCGGTCCAGCCGGATGGCTCGAAGCGCATGTGCGCGAACTTCTCGACGAGATGGGCCATCGGCACGCCGTACTGGAGCGAAAGCGAGATGCTCGTCGCGAACGCATCCATCATCCCGGAGAGGGTCGAGCCTTCCTTCGCCATCGTGACGAACAGCTCGCCGGGCGTGTTGTCCTCGAAGAGTCCGACGGTGATGTAGCCCTCGTGGCCTTCGATCGTGAACTTGTGGGTGAGCGAGGCGCGCGTGTCGGCGAGGCGGCGGCGCGGGCGCGGGACGATGACCGTCTCGGTCACCGTCGGAGCGGCGTCCTTCTTCGAGTTCGAAGTCTCCTTGCCCGTCGAGAGCGGCTGGACCTTCTTGCTGCCGTCGCGGTAGATCGCGATCGCCTTCACGCCGTGCTTCCAGGCCTCGACGTAGGCGTCCATCACGTCCTCGACCGTCGCGGTCTCGGGGAGATTCACGGTCTTGCTGATCGCGCCCGAGATGAACGGCTGGACCGAGCCCATCATCTTGATGTGGCCCATGTGTGAGATGGTCCGCGTCCCGTTCTGCGGCTTGAACGCGCAGTCGAAGATCGAGAGGTGCCGATCGGCGAGCTCGGGTGCGCCCTCGATCGTGCCGGTGGCCTCGATGTGCGCCGTGATCGAGCTGACCTGGCTCTCCGTGTAGCCGAGCTTCGAGAGCGCGGACGGCACGGTCTGGTTGACGAGCTTCAGCATGCCGCCGCCGACGAGCTTCTTGTACTTCACGAGGGCGATGTCCGGCTCAACGCCGGTCGTATCGCAATCCATCATGAAGCTGATCGTGCCGGTCGGCGCGAGGACGCTCGCCTGCGCGTTGCGGTACCCGTTCAGCTTGCCGACCGCGACCGCGTCGTCCCACGCCTGGCGCGCCGCGCCGAGGAGGTCCGTGGGGACGATCTCCTCGCGGATCCGGTACGCGTGGAGCCGGTGCATCTCCATGACCCGGTCGTGGCCGGCCTGGTTCTTCGGGTAGTTCTCGTACGGTCCGACGACGCCGGCCATCCGCGCGGACTGCGCGAATGACTCGCCGGTCA
>DATCQC010000119.1:0-7668 GCA_036569685.1 Candidatus Limnocylindria bacterium
GTCGAGGGCCGCGCTGATGAGGAGCTTGTCCGGAGCGGTGAGCGCCGTCGGCCGCAGATACCCGAGGCGCTCCGCACCGTTGCGCCACGGCAGGCCGTCAGCGGTGCTCGGGTCCGCCGTGCGCTCGAGCCGGAAGGTCGCCTCGAAGTCGATCGCCTGCGGCACCCGGTTCGCGGTGACGCGAGCGACCCGGTTCCCGAACTCGTCGCGCTCCCACGCCAGGCGGTGGTCGCCCTCGGTGCCGCGGACGACGAGCTCGTGATGGAGCAGCCGCTGGCCGCGGAATGAGTCGCGCGGGACCATGAGCAGCCGCTGGTGGAGATCCCACACCGGCCCGGTGTACGTGTACCGGTAGTGCTGCCGGACGCGAAAGACGGCGCGCCGCACCGCTGTCCAGTCCGGCCGGCCGTTCAGGACTGTGCCCGCGCGGCGGCCTCCGCGTTGTCAGCGTCCTCTTCCGGCGGCGGGCCGCCGGGCCGCTCGGCGGTGATCTCGTCGGACCAGACGGTGAACTTAGCGAGGCGGGCGTTGCCATAGGCGGTCGCGAGCGCGCAGTCGACCGCATCGCGGCCGCGCCCGATGACCACGCGGCCCACTCGCGGCGTGTTGTGGCGCGCATCGAACGTGTACCAGCGGCCACCGACGTACGCCTCGAACCAGGTGTGGAAATCCATCGGGACGTCGGGCGGCTCGATCGCGATGTCCGGCAGGTAGCCGAACGTGTAGCGCGCCGGGATGTTCAGCGCGCGGCAGAACGCGACCGAGAGCAGCGCGAAGTCGCGACACACGCCCATGCGCTGCTGATAGACATCGTGCGCCGTCGTCGCGGGCGTGGACGATCCGTTCACGAACTGGATGTTGTGGTGGACCCAGTCGCAGACCGCTTGGATCCGCTCCCAGGTCGGCGCGGTGTTGCCGAACAGGTCCCACGCGGCGTCGAGCAGCTTGTCCGACTCCACGTACCGGCTCGGCAGCGTGAACACGATCGCGTCGTCCGGGAGGTCCTCGACCGCATGGAGCGCGGCGTGCGGCACGACCGGATCGGGCGTTTCCGGGATCTCGACGACGGCGTCGTAGCGGACGGCCGACTTGCCCTCGGGCGCGACGAAGCGCCAGCAGTTGTTGCCGAAGAGGTCCGTGTACTCGTGGATCGCGAGCTGCGGATCGCTCCACGTGGACTCGTAGACCGCGAGATGATCCGCGTCGGCCCGCGGCCGGACGAGCATGAGCATCGGGACCGGCGCGGCGGTCTCCCAGACGAACTCACAGCCCACGCGGATGCGCATGGCGGAAGTCTACCGAGCCAGGATGCGTAACCCAGCGGCCGGTGCGTCCTTCGCGAAGACCAGGACCGTATAGGCGCCGAGGCCGTTCGGCTCGATGAGCACGTCGATCGCGGAGCGCTTGCTCGCCGCGCGCAGCTGGTCGACCGGATCGGTCGGCCGGCCGTACTGCTCGCGGACGCCGAGGCCGAGGAGCGCCTCACGCTGCGTGGTCATCCCCGCGAAGGTCAGGCCGGCGCCTTCAGCGGCTCGGCGGATCGCGGTGATGTTCACGCTGGCCGTGAGGTCGTGCGCGCCAGGCGCGGCGAGCGCGTCGGCGACCAGGCGGTGGCGGGAGAAGCCGCGCACCGTGCCGGCGCCGCCTCGGCTCAGGAGGTCGACCTCCTCGCCGCCGTAGTCGATCACGATGAGGTAACCCTGCGCGAGCGCCGCGGCGAGCTGGGCCACCCAGCTCTCGGCGCCGAGGCTCACCTCCCACCGTCCGCCGACCGGAAGGCTGTCCGGTACGCGATAGCGAAGGTCCGGGTGGCTCGGGGCGCGCAACGTCTCGACGAGCGCGCCGGCCTTCGCGTCCACGTACACCTCGCGCACGCCGTCCTCGCTCCGCACCATCACGTGCACGGGGAATGCGTCGAGAACCTCGTTCGCGAACACGACGCCGCGGATCGGCGCGAGCGTCCGCGCGACCGAGGCCCACCGCAGCTCGCGGCCCTCGAGGGCCAGGGCCTGCTGCTCGCGCAGCCGCGGCGAGACCTCGACGATCGCTGGCCGGGCGGTACGCGCCGCCTCGGGGCGCTCCTTCCCGAGCGCGTCGAGGAGATCGCGCATGAGGATGCCCCGGCCCGCGCCGGCCTCGACCAGGTCCCACTGCGCGGGCTTGCCGATGCCGCTCCAGCCGTCGATCGCCGCGCGCGCGAGCGCCCGGCCGAACGCAGGCCCGAGCTCCGGTGAGGTGAGGAAATCGGCGCCGTCGAATCCGATCGCGGCGTGCGCGGTGTAGTAGCCGTCCTGCGGGTCGTAGAGGGCGGCATCCATGAAGTCCGCGAACGTGATCGGGCCGCGCGCGCGGATACGCTCGAGGAGGCGATCGCGAAGGGTCACGCGGTCAGCTTCGTGCGGATCGCCTCGATCTCATCAGCGGTGACCCCGGCGGTCTTGAGATACGCGGCGGAGCTGCCGAATGCGAGCCGCAGCGTGGTGAGGATCTGCTCCATGGTCCAGGCCCGTCGTTCGATCCCGGCGTCGACGTCCGCCGTCTGATCGGGGTGCAGCGCTTTGAAGCGCTCGTACTCCGGCGCGAGCTCGGCGTCGCTCGCGGTGTGGTCCGCGACGATCTCCTCGTCCGGCACGCCGATCGCGGCGAGCACGACCGCGATGACGATGCCGGTACGGTCGCGGCCGGCTGCGCAATGCAGCACGATTCCCGGCTCCGCGCCAGCGATCGCGTGCACCGGTCCGGCGATGCCGCCGTCGGGGACCGCAAGGCGCCGAAGCTCATCCGACATGGTCCCCTCGGCCGCCGCGCGGTGCAGTCCCATGGTGCGTGCAACGGTGAACGGCACATGGCGGTACGTCAGGCCCTCGCGGAACGGACTCGGTGCCTCCGCAAGCTCGTCCTCGGTGCGCAGGTCGATGACCGTCCGGATGCCGTGGACGCGCACCGCTTCGCGACCGGCCGGCGAGAGCGTCCCGAGCATCGATGCCCGCACCAGCCGTCCGCGCAGGAGCGTCGCGCCGCCGCAGGTGAGCCCGCCGAGGTCGCGCACGTTCAGGCAGGCGTCCCAGGCGAGACGCCGATCGGACGCGCCGGTTATGCGTTCCAGCGCGGCGGGCCGGGCGGCCGGATCTCGGGCGGGCGGATCGAGTCGCGCTTTGACTCGTCGCCGAGCGGGATGTGCTCGGACGGCTTCCACGTCCGCGCCGACGCGAGCTCTTCCTTTGCGAGGACCGTCACACCGAAGCGCTGGTACGTCGAGAGCTCGAAGTTCGGGGTCTCGCCGAGCGCGCCGTGCGGGCACACCTCGACGCAGTCGCCGCAGTAGATGCAGCGGACCACGTCGAGCTCGTACGTCTGCAGATCGCGTTCGCGCATCATCAGGGCGCCGGTCGGGCACGTCTCCGCGCACGCCCCGCACGACACGCAGTCCGTGTAGCTGAGCGAGACGTTCCACGGCGTCGTGACGATCGAGTCGTACCCGCCACCCATGAGGCCATAGCAGTTCGCGCCGATGACGTCGCGGCAGATCCGGACGCACTGCGTGCAGTTGATGCACTTGTTCAGGTCGCGAAGGATGAAGTCGTGGCTGAAGTCGTATTCGTAGTCGTGGAAGTCGGTCGGCTCGGCGCGGTGGAACCTGTTCTCGGTGAGCCCGTGCTCGAGCGAGAGCCGTTGGAGGTGGCAGCGCCCGACATCGGGGCACACGCACTGGAGGCAGCGCGCGGCCTCCTTTTCGGCCGCGGCCTTGTCGTAGCCCTTCTCGATGAGCTCGAAGCTCTTCACCCGCTCCGCGAACGGAAGGAACGGCATCCGGACCTGGGGCTCTTCCGGCTTGTACGGGACGATGTCGATGAGCTCGGGCACCCGCTCCTCTTCGCGGATCTCCTCGGCGACGCGGGCCATGTCGTCGCCGGCCAGATAGCGGTCGATCGCCTTCGCCGCGAGCTTGCCCTGCGCGACGCACTGGATCACGGTCACCGGTCCCATCTGAGCGTCGCCCCCCGCGAAGACGCCCGGGCGGTCGGTCATCAGCGCGCCGTTGGCGACGATCGTCTCGCGGCGGGTCTTCTTGATGCCGGGCGTCGTGTCCATCCAATCGAGCACCGGGGACTGCCCGATGGCCGGGATGACCGTGTCGCATTCGATGGTGAACTCCGATCCCTCGACCGGGACCGGTCGACGCCGACCGGATGCGTCAGGCTCGCCGAGGGCCATCCGCTGGAACTCGACCCCTCCGGCGCGACCGTTCTTCTCGATGATGCGCACCGGCGCGGCGAAGAACTCGAGCTTGATGCCCTCGTGCTCCGCGTCGTCGACCTCGGTGTAATGCGCGCCCATTTCCTTCCGGCCGCGGCGGTAGACGACCGTGACGTCCGCGCCCAGGCGCCGCGAGCTCCGCGCGCAGTCGAACGTGGTGAACCCGCCACCGAGGACGACCACCTTGTTCCCCTGCCCGACCGGCACCGGGTCGCCCGACGCGTTCTGGCGGAGGTAGTTGATCGCCTCGATGACGCCGGGCAGGTCCTCACCCGGGATGCGCAGCTCGTTGCTCGTCCACGCACCGATGCCGAGGAAGACCGCGTCGTAGCCCTGGGCGAAGAGATCCTCGATCGTGAAGTCGCGCCCGAGCTTCATGCCGCCCTTGAACTCGGCATCGCGGAGCTGCCAGACCGAGTCGAGCTCCTTGTCGAGCTTCACCTTCGGCAACCGGTACTCGGGGATGCCGTAGCGGAGCATGCCGCCCTGCTTCTCCATCATGTCGAACACCGTGACCGCGTGGCCCTTGAGCGCGGTGTAGTACGCGGCGGTGAGGCCGGCCGGGCCCGCGCCGATGACCGCGACGCGCTTACCCGTCGCGACCTCCTGCGGGAACGGCGTCGGCGCCTCTTCCATCTCGAGAGACAGCTCACCGCCGTAGCCGTGGCACTGGCGGATGGCGATCTCCTCTTCGACGAGACCGCGGCGGCACACCTCCTGGCACGGTGCGGGGCACACGAGCCCGAGCGCGTACGGGAACGGCAGCACTTCCTTCACCAGTCGCGCGGCCTCGACGTGCTGGCCCTTCGCCATGAGCTCGAGGTAGCCCGGGATGTCGATGTGCGTCGGGCAGCCGACCTGGCAGGGCTGCATGCAGTACGCGTTGTGGTCCGAGAGGATGTACTCGAGGTTCTGCCTGCGCATCGAGAAGAGGCCATCGCTCGTCGCGATGACCTTCATCCCCGGTTCGACGGCGAGGTGGCAGCTCGGCTGCGGTCGCTCGTATCCCTCGATCTCGACGAGGCACATCCGGCAGGCCGCGGCCGGCGCGAGCTTCTCGTCGTCGCAGAGCGTCGGGACGTTGAATCCGGCGCGCTGGGCGGCGCGGAGGATCGACTCGCCGACCACCGCAGTGACGTCCTGGCCGTCGATCGTGATCTGGCAGACCGGCTGGCCCGAGGGGATCTCGCCGTGATGCGAGACCGTCGGGATCTGCGACTCGCTGGGCCCGTAGTCCTGAATGAGGCTCACGGCTGCGGCCTCCTCATGGCTGCGCCATGGTCTCATAGCGGCGCGACCGAGCGGGCGCGCACGTGCCGGTCGGGCACGTGTGGCCCTCGATGTGCGAGCGGTAGTCGTCCGCGAACTCGGTCATCGTGGTCTTCAGGATCGACGCGCTCGTGATCCCAAAGCCACAGAGCGAGAACTGCTCGAGGTGGTCCGCGAGCTGGCCGAGCCACGGCAGGTCCTCGGCGCGGCCGAGATCGGAGTAGATGCCCTCGAGGATCCCCTCGACCCGCTTCGTGCCCACGCGGCACGGCACGCAGATGCCGCAGGTCTCCCTGGCGAGGTAGTCGAAGAGCTTCGCGGCCTCGTTCACGATGCAGACGCCGGCCCCGATCACGCGGATCTGCGCCGAACCGAGGTGCGTGCCCGCGGCCTTCAGCGACGCGTAGTCGAGGGCGACGCCGGTCCGCGTCGAGTTCAGGATCCCGCCGGTCGGACCACCGACGTGCAGGCCCTTGAGCGTCCCGCCCGTTGCGCCGCCGGCCTTCGACACGATGTCGCCGAGCGTCTCGCCGAACGCGACCTCATACACGCCGGGCGAAGCGATCGCACCGGTCAGGGACACGAGCTTCGTTCCCGGCGACGACTCCGTCCCGACGCGGCGGAACGCGTCGGCGCCGTCGCGCACGATGAGCGGCAGCGCAGCGAGCGTCTCGGCGCTCGAGACGACCGTCGGACGCAGCAGCAGTCCCTGGCGCGCCGGGTACGGCGGCCGCTGCCGGGCCATCGCCCGGCGGCTCTCCAACACCGCGAGCAGCGCGGATTCCTCGCCGCCCATGAACCCGCCCGGGCCGAGCGCGACCTCGATCTCGAGGTCGCCGAGTGCGGGACGGGCCGCCTCGAGCGCGCGCTCGGCCGCGCGTTTCGCGCTCTCCGCATCCGGACGCAGGTACAGGTAGCCGCTCGTGGCGCCCACGGCCGCCGCGGCGATCGCGAGGCCCTCGATCACGAGCTCCGGCCTCTTCAGCAGGATCGTGCGCGCGAGCGGGCTGCCTGGATCGGCGTCGTACGCGTTCGCGACGACAGACGCGCTCCCGCCGGCCGCCGCCGCTCGGGCGGTCGCGAGCTTGCGCGCGAGCGGGAATCCGGCGCCGCCGCGACCACGCAGCCCGCTCGCCTCGACGAGCGCGATGAGCTGCTCGGGTCCCATCGACCGAGCGCGGTCTCGTTCGTGGGCCGCGTTGACGTCGGTGTCGAGGATCCGGTACGCCGCGCTAGTCGGCAAACGCGGGCTCCAGCGGATGCGTCACCTCGTGCTCGTGCAACTGGTCGTGCGATGGCGCGGGGCTCTGCTCCGGCCAGAGGCCTGCGATCGCGACGTTACCGGTGTAGCGGCGGCCGCCGCGCGGGATCGCGGTGCCCTGGCCATCGGGCGCGCCGCGGAAGTTCGAGAGCAGCGACGCGGTCGTGTAGAGGTCGGTCATCCGCACGTCGAACGCACCGGCGATCCGCTCGGCCGCGCTCCACGGCAGGTAGCCGTAGGCGTCGTTGGTCGCGTACAGCACGCGGGTCATCCGGTCCGCGCCGGCGGGCGTCTCCTGAAGGATGCGATCCACGATGCCGAGGTCGAGACCGCGCTCGGCCTCGGCGGGCACGGTGAGCACGGCTGGAGAAAGCGGACGCCGGTCGCCGTACGGCGCCGTCTGGACCATCCGGATGCGGTAGTACGACGCGCGCGGCGCGATCGGCGGGCGCTTGCGGAAGGCGTTGCGGAAGGTGTACGAGATCGAGATGGCGCGGGGCGGGCAGGCCTTCTCGCACATGAGGCACGACTCGCACTTGAAGATGCTCGTCTCGGGCTCGAGGAGCAGCGCGATGAGCCCGCGGCTGCGCTCCGGCAATTCGCGCTTCTCGTACGGGTACTTGCGCGTGACGCTCTGGCGCATGAACACGTGGCTCAGCGTCCGCTTCATGCCGTTGAGGATCCCGAGCATCTAGGCGCTCACCGTCATCGATCCACGTCGCCGAGCACGATGTCGATCGAGCCGAGGATCGCCACGACATCGGCGACGAGCCGGCCCTGGAGGAGCCACGGGAGGATCTGCAGGTTGTTGAACGACGGGCCGCGCATCTTCGCGCGGAACGGATTCGTCGCCGAGCCACCCGAGCTGATCATGTAGATGC
>DATCQC010000120.1:0-4246 GCA_036569685.1 Candidatus Limnocylindria bacterium
GGCATGGGTGGCCCGCGCGAGTTCTTCACCGCGACCTGCAGCAACTGCGGCGGTGAGGCACGCGTTCCGTTCCAGCCGCGTGGCGACAAGCCGGTCTACTGCAGCTCCTGCTTCGAGCAGGTGCGGCCGTCGGCGTCGCGAGGCGCTCGGTACTAGGAGCGTTCAGCCGATCTCGTGAAGGACCCCGGCCAAGAGGCCGGGGTCTTTCATTACCGGAACATGTCCTTGTCGTGCGGACGCACGTACGAGCGCGCGGTCTCGCTCCCTTCGGGCATTGGCAGTCCGCGGACGATCGCGGCAGGCCGGCGGTCGAGCTTCCCCATCACGAGCTCCGTCGCCGCGGCGATCTCGTCGGCGATCGCGATCTTGGTCACGCGCATCTCGTAGCCGTCGGGGTCGAACTCGCCGATGTACCGGCGCAGCGCGGGCAGGCCGCTGATCCCGATGGCCACGTTCATGTGGCCCTCGCGCCACGCCCGGCCGAACGTGTCGGTGATGACGGTCGGCACGTCCACCCCTGTCCGCTTCCTGATCCCATCGCGGATCCGTGCGGCGGAGGCGTCGGGATCGACCGGCAGCAGGATGACCGTGTCAGCCGCTCCGGCATTCGAGTGGTCGACGCCCGCGTTCGCTGAGACGAAGCCGTGTTTCGTTTCGACAATTAGCACGCCCCGCTGCCAGCGGACGATCCGGACCGTCTCATCCAAGACCGCCTGCAGACCCCGCGCGTCCTTGCCGGATTCCGCCGCCATCCGCTCCGCCTCGGGCCCCGGCACGATGTCCTCGAGCTTGCGGATGCGGCCCTCGGACTTCGAGACGACCTTCTGCGCGATCGCGAGCACGTCGCCCGGCTCGAACGAGCGGCCCGCAGCTCGCAGGCCGTCGACGAGCATCGCGGCCAGATCGTCACCTGGCTTGATCTCGGGGAGGCCGTCGATGGGGATGAGCGTGACGTCGGGCACCACCTGAAAGTCTCGCTGATAGCGTGAGCCCGTGCTCCGGGAAGCGGCGTGAAAGAGGACCTCCTCGCGACCGCGCGGCTCGGCCACCTCGCGACGACGAGCCGCGACGGCCGCCCGCATGTCGTCCCGGTGTGCTTCGCGTGGCTGCCGCCGCTGATCTACTCCGCGATCGACGGCAAGCCGAAGCGCACCATGCACCTTCGGCGGATCCGCAACATCACCGAGACCGGACGCGCCGCGCTCGTGGTCGACCGCTGGAGCGAGGACTGGACGAAGCTCGCGTACGTGCTCGTCGAGGGCCCGGCCGAGGTGCTCGAGGACGGACAGGAGCGCGACGAGGCGCTCATCCTTCTCACCGCGAAATACCCGCAGTACGACGATCTGCCGCTCGAGGGCAACCCGGTGATCAAGCTCGTCGCCGAACATGTTGTTGAATGGCACGCCTGATGGAATTCGGCTTCACCCTCAAACCCGACCACTCGCTCGAGCGGATCGCCTCGCTGACCAGGCTCGCGGAGCAGTGCGGCTTCACGCACGGCTGGGTGTTCGACAGCCACGTTCTTTGGAAGGAGCCGTACGTTCTCCTCACGCTCATGGCGCAGAACAGCTCGACTCTGCGCCTCGGCACCTGCGTGACGAACCCCGCGACGCGCGAGCCCTCGGTCACCGCGAGCGCGCTCGCAGTCCTGCAGATCCTCTCGAAGGGCCGGATGGACCTCGGCATCGGCCGCGGCGACTCTGCCCGCCGCGTGCTGGGCAAGAAGCCGACGACGCTCGATGACCTCGAAGCGGCGACGCTCGCGATCCGCGATCTCTGCGAAGGGCGTTCGACCACGTACGACGGCACCGAGCTCAAGCTCGATTGGGCGGAGCGGTACAAGCTGCCGGTGTGGATCGCCGGGTACGGCCCGAAGGCGCTCGCGCTCACCGGCC
Source organism: Candidatus Limnocylindria bacterium (assembly GCA_036569685.1). Taxonomy (GTDB): domain Bacteria; phylum Chloroflexota; class Limnocylindria; order P2-11E; family P2-11E; genus UBA4735. Next base: position 1,896 of record DATCQC010000120.1, read on the forward strand.
GCATCGCGGACGGCGCCGTCATTCAGATGGCCGATCCGAGCGTCGTCCGGTGGTGCGTCGGTCTCCTGCGCGAGGGGACGCGCGCGGCGCATCGCGAACCGGGCGAGGTCCGGGTCATGATCGCGGCGCCCGCCCACGTCGGACCCAAGGCCGAGGTCCGCGAGCGGGTGCGCTGGTTCCCGGCTCTCGTGAGCAACCACGTGGTGGACCTCGTCCGCCGCTACGGCGAGCAGGGTCTGCCGGCGGACCTCACGAGCTACGTGCGCGATCGCCCGGGGTACGACTACAAGCACCACGCGGAGTCCGGGTCATCGAACGCAGGGTTCGTCGACGACGAGTCCGTCGACCGGTTCTGCGTCACGGGCGAGGTGAGCGAGCAGCTCGAGAAGCTCCACGCCCTCGCCGATGCCGGGATGACTCAGTTCAACCTCTACCTCATGAGCGGAGACGAAGAGAAGCAGCTCGAGGCGTACGGGAAGGATGTCATCCCGAAGCTTCGTGGGCTGGCGCCTGCGACCGCCTAGTGCTCGTCGTAGATCTCTTTCAGCAGCCCGATCGCCTCGGCGGCCGGCACCGTCCGGATGTATGCCACGGAGCACCTCCCGCGAAGATCGTCGATCGTAGACGCGCGCAGCGGTGCACCGACCTGTGGCTCTATAGCATCCGGGTCGATGGCGCAGGATGACGATCGGGTCCGCTTCCTCCGCCAGCTGTTCGACGATGCTCCGGGACTCGTCGTGCTCACGCGCGGTCCGACGCACATTTACGAGTACCTGAACAAGTCGGCGATAGCCTCTTCGGGGTACCGGCCCGACATCATCGGGAAGACCTTGCGCGAGGCGCGACCGGAGCTCGTGGAGCAGGGCTATGGCGAGATGTACGACGGGGTGTACCGCACGGGAACGAGCTTCGTCGGGCACGACGCGCGCGTCGTGCGCACGACTGCCGACGGCTCGCGGGACGAACGGTTCCTCCGGTACTCGCTGACGCCGTGGCGCGGTGAGGACGGCAGGGTGAGCGGTGTGCTCGTCAACGCCGTGGACATGACGGACGAGGTGGCAGCGCGAGATCTGCAGCGCGAGCTCCTCATTCGAACCGAGGAGCTACGTGCCCAGGCCGATTCCGAGCGGTCACGGCTGCATCAGCTTCTTGAGGTCATCCCCGTGGGCATGGTGATCTACGACCGCGACGGTAAGGTGACCGCCGGCAACCGCGCGCGTACGCGGATCGTTGGCGACCCCAGCCGCTCGGTCGACATCGCGAGCTCGGCGGCCTACCTCCGGCTCTGCCACTCAGACGGCCGGCCGTACACGATCGACGAGCTGCCGGTCACCCGCGCGCTCAAGGGTGAGACGGTCCGCGGCGACCGCGTCATCATCGACCGCGTCGATGGCGTGAAGCTAACAGTGCTCGTGAGCGCGGCGCCGATGCGCGATCCGAGCGGCGTGATCGACAGCGCCGTCCAGTTCTACCAGGAGATCGACGAGACCTAGCGCAGGACGAAACCCTCGCGGAGCGGATCGTCCGGCGCGACCCAGAGCTCCGAGCGCCCAACGGTCCATGCCGACCCGGCGACCTCGGGCACCACCGCGTCGTATTGCGCCACCTTCGCGGTTCGCAGCACGCGCCCACGGAAGACCGTGCCGATGATGCTCTCGACCCTGAAGCTCCCGCCATCCCGCAGCCGCCCGCGGGCGTGCTCGATCGCGACGCGCGCACTCACCCCGGTGCCGGTCGGCGACCGGTCGACCTCGCCCTCCGCGAACACGCAGACGTTCCGCGAATCCGCGCCCGGCCCGTGCGCCTTGCCGGTGAGGATCGTCCCGTACAGGAAGGAGAGATCCGCGGAATCAGGCGAGTCGGGGTGCCGGACCTCGCGGGCCGCCATGACCGCGCGCTTGATCCGCATCCCGACGTCGATGCACTGCCGGAACCCGCTCGCCTCGAGCGGCACGCCGAGGGCGTCGGCGTCCACAAAGGCGTAGAACGCACCGCCGAACGCGAGGTCGTAGCGCACGGTCCCGAGGCCCTCGACCTCCACGGAGGCGTCCAGCTCGGCGACGAATGACGCCACGTTCTCGAACGCGACTTCGCGGACCCGCGCCCCGTCGCGCGTCGCGCGCGCGGTGACCCGTCCGGGCGGTGCGTCGTATTTGACGACATCGCCCGTCCGCTCGCCGGTCTCGAGGAGCGCTGTGGTCAGCGCGATGATCCCGTGGCCGCACATCGTGCTCCAGCCCTCGTTGTGGACGAACAGCACGCCAATGTCGCCGTCGCCCGTCACAGGCTCGGTCGGGATCGCGCCGTACATGTCCGCGTGCCCGCGCGGCTCGAACACGATCGTCTTGCGG
>DATCQC010000121.1:0-13908 GCA_036569685.1 Candidatus Limnocylindria bacterium
GCGCTGGATCGTCGTCATGCGCGCGTGGACCTGCGTTCCGAGGCGAGTTTCCGCCGGTCCTAGACTCGCTCCTCGTGGACACCCTCGAGCGACCCGCGACCGTCACCCAGTCACAGCGGACCGAGATCGAGGCCCAGCGCCAGGCTACGAGCGAGACCCGCCGGGCCACCGTGCCGGCGATGGAAGCGCTCCTCTACCAGCCCATCCCGGTGCTCGACCACGGGTTCATCCGGGTCATCGACTACATGGGCGACGACGCCGCGGTCGTGCAGGCCGCGCGCGTGTCATACGGGGCGGGGACGAAGAAGATCCGCGAGGACGCCGGTCTGATCAATTACCTCATGCGCCACCGGCACACGTCGCCATTTGAGATGTGTGAACTCAAGATACACGTGAAGATGCCGATCTTCGTCGCGCGTCAGTTCTTGCGCCATCGAGTGGCCAGCGCGAACGAGGTGAGTGGAAGGTACTCGATCCTCGATCGCGAGTTCTACATGCCGGTGCCCGAGCAGCTCGCAACGCAGGCTAAGACGAATCGTCAAGGTCGCGGCGAGACGCTCAGCGATGCCGAGTCGGCGCGCGTGCTCGAGATCCTCCGCGTGGATGCTGCGAGCGCATACACGCACTACGAAGAGATGCTGAATGAGATCGATGGCCAGATCGTTGATCCGGAGCGTCAGGGCCTGGCACGCGAGCTCGCACGGATGAATCTCCCGGTGAGTCTCTACACGCAGCTCTATTGGAAGATGGATCTCCACAATCTGCTGCACTTCCTCAACCTTCGGGCTGACGCGCACGCGCAGTACGAGATCAGGGTCTATGCCGAGGCGCTCATCGATGTCGTGAAGCAGTGGGTGCCGCTGACGCACGCGGCGTTCATGGATTATCGAATGGGCGCGTACGAGCTCTCGGCGAAGGGCCTCGCGGCAGCGCGCCGGCTGCTTCGTGGCGAAGCGGTCGACCGCGAATCGACGGGCATGTCTCCGGGCGAGTGGCGCGAGCTCATGGAGACGCTCGAGCGCTGAAGACCGACCGCGCCGGGTTCGTCTGGGACCCGCGCCTCGCGTCCCACGTCTACCGCGACGACCACCCGCTCAAGCCGCGGCGCCTGATCGGGGTGCACGACCGGCTCGAGGCTCTCGGCGCGTTCCGCGACCCGAATGCCGTGCTGGTCGCGCCGCGCAACGCGACGATCGCCGAGATCGAGCGGATCCACGCGCCGGAGTACGTCCGCGCGGTCGAGCAGGCCTCGGCCGATCCGGGCCAGGACTACGCGCGCTGGGGTCTCTCCGCACACGGTGACACGCCGCCATTCGCGGGGATGCACGAGGCCTCGCTGCTCACGACCGGTGGCACGCTCATCGGGATCGAGGACGTCCTTGCCGGCCGGCTGCGCGTGTCGTTCAACGGCGCGGGCGGCCTGCATCACGCGATGCGCCGCCGCGCGTCGGGCTTCTGTATCTACAACGATCCGGCGATCGCGTGCGGGCTGCTCGCGGACCGCGGCCTCAAGGTCGCCTATGTGGACATCGACGCGCACCACGGCGACGGCGTGCAGGCCGCGTTCTACGACAGCGATCAGGTCCTCACGATCTCGCTGCACGAGAGCGGGCACTCGTTGTTCCCCGGGACCGGCTTCGCCGACGAGCGCGGGACCGGCAAGGGTGCCGGGTACAGCATCAACGTGCCGCTGCCGGCGTACACCGACGACCACGCGTACGTGAACGCGTTCGACGCCGTCGTACCGCCGCTCGTCGAACGCTTCGCGCCGGACGTGCTCGTGACGCAGCAGGGGATCGACTCCCACTTCACGGACCCGCTCACCCACCTGCAGGTCTCGACCCGCGCGCGCGAGCACGTGGTGCGTGCGTTCCGCGGCTTCGATCTCCCGTGGGTCGCGATGGGTGGCGGCGGCTACGACCTCGACGCCGTCTCGCGCGGGTGGTCGATCGAGTACCTGGTGATGCTTGGCGCGCCGATCCCCGATGGGTTGCACGACCCCGATCCGCCGGCATGGACGGGTGATGAGCGGGACGCCATCGACGTTGCGACCGACGTCTCCGTCCGCGACGCGCTCGCAGCCGCCTTCCGGTGATCGAGCTCCTCGAGCTCGTCCGGTCGCCGCGCCGTGGCGTTGCGATGATCCTCGCGGGCGGACGGCTCCCGGTCGCCGTCGGCTTCGTCGTGCTCGCGACGGCGGTCGCCGCCGCCAACGCGGCGCGGTTCGCGGCCGACGTGCCCGTGGCGAGCGTCCTGTACGGCGACGACCGTAGTCCGGCGATCGGCGCGTTGATCGATGCCGTCGGACGCGACCGGGCGGCGATCATCGGCTATCTCATCGAGCAGGCCTGGACCGCGGTGATCGTGGTCACCGCATTCTCGCCGCTGCTGGTCTGGTTCCTCGGCGCGACGGCCGTCCACGCGGCCGCGCGCCTGGACGGCGTCCGCCGGCCGATCGGGCCGATGTTCGTGCTCCTCGGCTACGCGACCGCGCTCACCCGGATCCCCGCGGACGGCGCCGCGGCGCTCCTCGGAAGCGGCAGGACCGCGGGCGCCCAGATCGCGCAGCTCATCGGCACGGCCAGCCTGATCTGGCTCGCGTTCATCATCTGGCGGGCGATCGAGGCGCACTACGTGCTGCCGCCCCGCCGTGCGTTCATCGTGCTCGTGTTCGCGATCGTCGTCTTCTACGTCGTTCCGTTGGTGCTGATCATCGCGACGGTGGTCGTGGTCGTCGTCGCGGCCGTCGTTCTGGAGTACGTACCGCGGTAGCCGGGGCTACTCGTCCGAGCTGACCGCCGCCACGAGCGCGAGGTCACCTGCGCGCACCGACTTCGGGTCGAACTTGCGGACGCTCGCGGCCATCTTGCCGAGGGCCTCGGCCATCGTCATCGGCGGTGCCGCGCCGCGCTTCTGCGGGATCCACCGGACCGGGTTGCAGCGCGCGACCACGACGGCGCGCAGGTAGGGGCTCTTGAAGCCCATCTCCTGCAGTGCCTTCACGTGCGCGGCGACGCGGTCGTCGATGTCAAGGAGGCGCCGGCCCCACTGATCGCGCTGACGGAGCGCCGCCGGCAGGGTGCCGTCGAGGAAGACGTCGACGCGCCGCAGCATCGACTGGTACGACGAGCCCGCGAAGCGCCCCCGCTCTTCGTACGCGGTGCCGAGCGTGAGGAAGTACGCGGCCTCGAACGCGACCGCGTGATCCTTCTCCGTCGATCGCGGTCGCTCCTTCGCGAGCGACCGGGCCATCCGGATCACCTCCATGCTCCGGTCGCGCAGGTTGTGGGCCTTCTCGGTGTTGAGCGGCAGGATGCGGTACGCGATCTGTGGATCGGCGACCACGAGCGCGCTCACCGTGCGCAGGCCGAGCTTCTTCGCGGCCGCGAGGCGATGCCGCCCGTTCGGCGATGTGAACCCGTCCTTGCCGGCGACCGCGATGACCGGATCGAGGAACACGCCTACGGCGCCGATCGCGTCCGATAGCCGGTCGGCGTGGACCTTCGAGAGGTCGCGCTGGAATTCCGTCGCCTCGATCGATCTGAGCGGCAGGCTGGCGAGGAGCAACGGTGAGCCGCCGTACGGGTCCTTGAAGGCGGCGAGTGTCGCGCCTCCGGCTTTCGCGACGCGCTTCGCCATCTCGGCGACGCTGTCGTCCGCGAGGTCGATTGCGCTCTCGAGCGCCTCCGGCCCGCGCGGCGCGGCCGGGCCGCGCTTCTTGGTCGTCTTGCGCGTCGTCTTCTGGGCGGTCGTCTTCTTCGCGGGCATCGCCGGAACGATAGGACGAACGGTGAGTGCGTCGCCCGATACGTTCAGCGTGGGCGTCCGACTCGTAAGGTCACGCCGTGCGCAACTTCCGCCTCCTCGCGCGGCGGAACTTCGGCCTGCTCTGGGCCGGTGGCTTCATCTCGTTCGTCGGCGACTGGGTGCTCTACATCGGCATGCCGATCTCGATCTACCAGATCACCGGGTCGGCACTCGCGACGACCCTCATGTTCGTGGCCGGCGTTCTCCCGAGCGTCGTGCTCGGCAGTGTCGCCGGCGTCTACGTCGACCGCTGGGATCGCCGGAAGACCGTCGTCGTCGGCAATCTGCTCCTCGCGGCGACGCTGCTCCCGCTCACGCTCGTGCGCGACGCGAGCACGATCTGGATCGTCTACGTGGTCGTGTTCGTCGAGGCGAGCCTCGGCCAGTTCGTGAACCCAGCGGTCGGCGCGCTCCTGCCGCGGCTCGTCGAGAAGGACGAGCTCGTCGCCGCCAACTCACTGAACTCCGCCTCGAACAATCTCTCGCGGATCGTCGGGCCGCCGATCGGCGGGGTCATCGCCGCCGCCGGCGGCATCATGGGAGTCGCCCTCGTCGACGCGATCACGTTCCTCGCGGCTGCCACGCTCGTCGCGTCGATGCGCCACGTCGTGAGCGCTCCCGCGGTCGCGGCCACCGTGGAGGACGGGATCCGGGCGTGGCGGAAGCTCTGGACCGAATGGCGCGCGGGTCTCGCGCTCGTCTGGGCCGACCGGGTCGTTCGCACCCTGTTCCTGCTCGTCGCGCTGTCCTCCATCGGTGAGGGCGTGTTCCGCGTCCTCTTCATCCTGTACGCCGTGCAGATCCTGCACGGCGGGGCGACGGAGCTCGGGGTGCTCATGTCCTCCCAGGGCGTCGGCGCGGTCCTCGGCAGCTTCGGGCTCGTCGCGATCAGCGCGCGCGTCTCACCCGCGAAGCTCATCGGCTGGACGACGCTGCTGTTCGGCCTCATCGACCTGACCGCGTTCAACGTGCCAGGGCAGGGCGCGCCGTTCGCGGTCGTCGTCGGCCTGTTCTTCCTCGTGGGTATCCCGGGCGCGATGAGCTTTCCGACGATGTTCAGCATCATCCAGGGCCGCGTGCCCGATGCCTATCGCGGTCGCGTGATCGGCGCGATGTTCACGACGTCGTCGGTCCTGGCACTCGTCGGCCTCGGGATCGCCGGCACGCTCACCGTCCCGCTCGGCACGCTGAACATCCTCAACCTCCAGGGCCTCGCGTACGTCGTGGCCGGGCTTGCGATGCTCGGCCTGCTCACGCGCGCGATGGCCCACGATCGCCTCACGGAGCCCGTCGCGCTGTCTGGCTAGAGTCAACGCGTGCCAGCGGCGTGGTCCCCGACCCAGCGCTATCTCGACCGCAGCCGGCTGCGCCGCTTCGCGAACGCGCAGGGCCTCCGCGGCTACGAGGAGCTCCTGCGCTGGGCGACCGATGACCTCGAGCGATTCTGGCGAGCGGCCGAGCGCGATCTCGGGCTCGTCTGGACCGCGCCGTACTCGCAGGCGATGGATGTCTCGATGGGCCTGCCCTGGACGACGTGGTGGACCGGCGGCCGGATGAACTACGTCGGCACGGCGCTCCGGGCCGATCGCGACCAGGGACGCATCGCGCTCATCAGCGAGCGCGAGGATGGACGGGTCGACCGGCGGACGTACGGTGAGCTCCGCACAGAGGTCGCCCACTTCGCGGCCGGCCTGCGCACGATCGGCGTCGCCAAGGGCGACCGGGTCGCGGTCTTCCTGCCGATGGGGATCGAGTGCGTCGTCGCCGTGCTGGCGCTCGGGGCGCTCGGTGCGATGTACACGCCGATCTTCTCCGGTTACGGCGCCGAGGCGATCGCCGGACGGCTGCGCGACTGCGAGGCGTCGATCGTGATCTGCGCCGACGGCTTCACCCGCCGCGGCTCGGTCGTCCCGATGAAGGAGACCGCGGATCAAGCCGCGGACGGCGCGCCGAGCGTGAAGCGGGTCATCGTCGCCGAGCGGCTCGGGCGCGACTACCCGAAGCGCGATCGCGACGTGACGTGGGCCGAGGTCGTGCGACGCGGAACGGCGCCGCTCGTCGCCTGGGAGGATACGAGCGCCGAGGACCCGTTCATGATCATCTACACCTCCGGCACGACCGGGCGGCCGAAGGGCGCCGTCCACGTGCACGGCGGCTTTCCGGTGAAGGCGGCGCAGGACATGGCGCACTGCTTCGACGTGCAGGACCGCGACGTCGTGTTCTGGTTCACCGACATCGGCTGGATGATGGGCCCCTGGCTCATCGCGGGCGGGCTCATGCTCGGTGCGACGATCGTCCTCTACGACGGCACGCCAGATTTCCCGGACGAGTCGCGGATCTGGTCGATGGTCGAGCGGCATCGGGCGACGCATCTCGGGATCTCACCCACGGCGATCCGCGGCCTCATGCGCGCGGGCGAGGATCCGGTGCGGAAGCACGACCGGTCCAGCCTGCTCGTCCTGGGGAGCACCGGCGAGCCGTGGAATCCCGAGCCGTGGTGGTGGTACTTCCGCGCGGTCGGCGATGCGCGCTGCCCGATCATCAACTACTCCGGTGGCACCGAGATCTCCGGCGGGATCCTCGGCTGCACGACCTGGACGGACATCCAGCCAGGCTCGTTCCGCGGCCCGATCCCTGGGATGGCCGCCGACGTCGTCGACGAGCGGGGCCGGTCGGTGCGCGGCACGGTCGGCGAGCTCGTGCTGCGCGCGCCGTGGCCCGGGATGACTCGTGGCTTCTGGAAGGATCGCGACCGCTACATCGAGGCGTACTGGCAGCGCATCCCGAACGTGTGGGTCCATGGTGACTGGGCGCGCGTGGACGATGCGGGCTTCTGGTACATCGAGGGCCGTAGCGATGACACACTCAAGGTCGCGGGAAAGCGCGTCGGCCCTGCGGAGGTCGAATCCGCGGCGGTCGCGAACGCGTCGGTCGGCGAAGCGGCCGCGATCGGCGTGCCCGACGAGCTGAAGGGCGAGGCGATCGTCGTGTTCGCCGTCGCCAAGCCCGGAGTCACCATCGACGCCGCGCTCGAGCGATCGGTGTCGGACACGATCGCGGAGCAGCTCGGCAAGCCGCTCCGGCCGAAGGCCGTGCGGTTCATCCGTCAGCTCCCGAAGACGCGCAACGGGAAGATCCTGCGGCGGCTCATTCGCGGCGCGTACCTCGGTGTGACCGACCTCGGTGACACGTCATCGCTCGAGGACGCCTCGGCCCTCGACGAGGTCCGCGCCGCCCCGAAGAGCTAGGCGGTCCGGTTGCCCGCGATCGCCCGCACCAGCGCGACGACGAGCGCCGCGATGAGGAACAGGAACACGATCGCGAGGAGCGCCGGCAGGTCGAACACGACGGGCGCGTTGGTCTGCGGCCAGATCCCCTGGAACGGCCGGACGAGCGGCTCGGTGATCGCGTAGAGGCCGTTGACGAGCGGCTGCTGGGCGTTCGCGCCGAGCAGCTTCAGGCCGAAGCGGACGAGGAGCAGTACCTCGAGGACCGTGAACAGCAGCGTGATCACCCGCGTGACGGTCCACACCGGCGCGTACGGGTTCGTGCCGACATTCACCTGGCCCGCGGGCGCGACGTAGCCCGGCTCGTGGACCCGCTCGACCCGCTCGACGCGTTGCTCGATCACCGGACGGTCGATGATCTCGGTCTCGTTGACGTCGGGTTCGTGTGTTGTACTCATGCCGGCCTGCCGAGCAGGCCGCATGCCACGCCGTTACGGGGCGTTACGGACAGCGGAACTGGTCAGCGGTGACGAAGCTCTGGCCGAAATTCAGAAGGGCGACCGTCGCGATGATGGCGGCCGGCATGAGCACCAGCGCGCGAATGCGCGCTCCCCGTCGATGTGGTGATCGGAAGGCCCCAGCGAGCGCGAGCGGCGCGAACAGCACCGGAACTGATCCGGTGAACAGGAACAGCATTGCGGCGCTGACCGATGCCGCGACACCGATCGACTTGTGAGTGTCGGCATCGCCCGATGCGGCGCCGAGCAACAGGATCGCGTCGACCATTCCGATCCCCAACATCGCGATGACATCGCCGCGTTGGAAGTACTTTGGCGCGCAGCCCAAGTTCGCCGCGACGATCAGCCCGACGAGCGCGAGGCAGAGGACACCGGCGATCTGCTGCACGACCGCGAGCCGCCGCACTGCGTCACGCTAGCGGTAACGCTGAGCCCATGAACTCGCCTATGCCGTGCCGAGCGGCTAGCCTCGCCGCCGTGGCGACGACGTCGGGCGACTATCCCTTCGCGCACCGGCAGCGCGTGCGGTTCGGCGAGACCGACCTGCAAGGTGTCGTGTACTACGCGAACTACCTGCTGTTCGCCGAGGTCGGCCGGGTCGCGTACCTCCGCGCGCTGGGCATCGACTACACCCGCGACCTGATCGGCCAGGGCGTGGACTTCACGATCGGCGAGGCGAGCGTGCGCTACCAGGCGCCGCTGCGATTCGACGATGAATACGACATCCGTGTCCGGGTGGGGGAGATCCGCAACTCGTCGTGGACGTTCGAGTACGCCTTCGACCGCGCCGACGGCCAGCGCTGCGCGATCGGCTCGACGGTCCAGGTGATCCTCGATCATGTGACGGGCAAAGCCACCCGGATCCCGCAGCACCTGCGCGACGTGCTCGAGCGCGCGAAGGCGGTCTGATGGACGCGACGCTTCCGGACGAGCTCCAGCTCCTGCAGCGGAGCGTGCGCGCGTTCGTCGAAGAGCAGCTCGTGCCACGGGGAGAGGAGATCGAGAAGAGCGACCGCATCCCGCGCGACGTGATCGACGCGATGGCCGGGATGGGCCTCTTCGGCATCGGCTTCCCCGAGGACGTCGGCGGGCAGGGCTTCGGCAAGCTCGGGTACTGCGTCGCGGTCGAGCAGCTCGCCCGGGCGAACGCGTCGCTGTGGAATGTCATCGGCGGCTCGGCCGGCCTGTGCGGCACCGCGATCGACATGGGCGGCCCCGACGAGCTGCGCGCGCGATACCTGCCCGATCTGCTGAGCGCGAAGCGCATCGGGGCGTACGCGCTGTCCGAGCCGGGCGCGGGGAGCGATGCCGGCGGCCTCAAGACGACAGCGCGGCGCGACGGCGATGCGTACGTCATCGATGGCGCGAAGACGTTCATCACGAACGCGCCGATCGCCGACCTGTTCACGGTCTTCGCGACGCTTGACCGCGCCGCGGGCTCGAAGGCGATCACCGCGTTCGTCGTCGAGCGCGACACACCGGGCCTCGACGTGGGGCCGAACGACGAGAAGATGGGCCTGCACGGATCGACCACCGCGCAGCTGTACTTCCACGAGATGCGGGTCCCGGCGGCGCAGCGCATCGGCGCGGACGGCGAGGGCTTCAAGGTCGCGCTCCGGACCCTTGACCTCGGGCGGCTCGGCCTCGCGGCGCACGCGGTCGGCGCCGCGCAGCGTCTGCTCGAGGCATCGGTCGACCACGCGAAGGCGCGAGTGCAGTTCGGCAAGCCGATCGGGGTCCACCAGGCGATCCAGTGGATGCTGGCCGACGCGGCGATCGGCATCCATGCCGCGCGGCTCATGGTCTATGACACCGCCTCGCGCGCGGACCGCGGCGAGCGGGTCACGGACCGCGCGGCGATGACGAAGCTCTTCGCCACGGAGCATCTGGGTCGCGTCGCCGACGCGGCCGTCCAGATCCACGGTGGCATGGGCTACATGCGCGAGCTCTGGATCGAGCGCGCCTATCGGGATGCGCGCATTTACCGGATCTACGAGGGCACGAGCGAGATCCAGCGGGTCGTCATCGCTGCCAGCCTGCTCGCGGATGGCTGAGCACTGGACGTATCGCGGACAGCGGACGCCCTCCGAGGGCGGGGCCGCTGGACCTCCTGGTGTGGATAAACCCTCGAATTTGGTGGATAAAGCGCCTCTGGGATGCCAAACGAGCGGTTTCCTGTGGAAAAGCCCGCCGTGCTGAAAGCGTCCACGCCAGGTGCCCATCCCGTCATCCGAGCGGTCTGGCGGATGGCACTCGTCCTGTTGTTCGCGTCTGTCGCGCTGTTCGCGTTGCGCTCGTTCATCTATCCGTTGCCCGCGATCCTGGCCGCGACGCTGTTCGTTGGAGGCCTCGCCGCGTACCTCGTCCGGCATGCGCGCTTCCTCGGCACGCTCTCACGTGGCGAGCGCGCGCTCCGGGCCGGCGACCTCGGGCTCGCCCGCGCGATCGTCGCGCCGCTCGTCGACCGCTACCCGACCTTCCCGCCGGTCCAGCGGCTCGCCGGTTTGATCCTCTATCCGAGCGGCGATCCGCTGTCGGCCGCGACGATGCTCGAGGCCGCCGCGAAGTCGGCGCGCGACCGCGATCTCGTGGTGACCCTCGTCGCGGCCTACGCCGCGCTCAACAAGGCCGGTGACGCTCGCCGGGCCGCCGCCCTGCGGCCGAGCGATCCGGATGTCGGGCTGGCCCTCGCGTGGGCCGAGCTGGTCGCGCTCGGCGGCGACCGCGCCCGCGGTGCGGAGCTCGCGGCCGGGCTGTCTTCCGACACACCGGCCCGGGCGGCGATGGCCGCGGCCCTTCGGGCGATCGCCGCGGCCCACGGCGGCGACGCGGACGCGGTCCGCGCGCGGCTACGCGACGCGGAGGATCGCTACATCTTCCTTGGCGACGACGAGCGCGCGTTCCTCGGCTATCTCGGCGGCGTCGCGCTCCGCGAGCTCGGCGCGCTGGACGACGCGCGGACCACGTTCACCCTCGCGATGGCGACGGCGCCGGATACGATCGGCGAGGCGCTCGCACGGCGCGAGCGGACTCACATGCCGTCCGGCTCTGAGGCTCCCTCGTCCAGGTCGGCCCAGCCCTCATCGGACTGAAGGTCTTCCGCGAAGAGCTCGACGTCGAAGCCGAGCTCGTCGATCACCGCGACCAGGCCGTTGCGCTGCTCCGGCGGCGTCGTCCGGATCCAGCCGCGGACCACGTCCTCGACCGTGACCTCGGGCGCGCCCCGATCGGACGCGACGAGCTCCGTCTCGTCGCGCGCGGCCGCGCTCGCGAGCTCGCGAAGCGTCGCCGGCACCATGTCCGCGAGCGAGCGCAGCGTGCGCTCCGCCTGGACGTCCCAGCGCATCGTCACAGGCGAGGGCGGGCTTTGCCCGACCGAGCCGCAGGGCCCACAAGACCGGAGTAGCCGGAGGCGGCGAAGGTTTTGGGGTTCAACTGATCGCGTCGATGCCGGTCGCGAAGCGGCTGATGATGAGCTTCTGGATCTGGGTGGTGCCTTCGTACAGGCGGTTCACCCGCGCGTCGCGCCAGTACCGCTCCACCGGGAACTCGTCCGAGAAGCCGTAGCCGCCGTGGATCTGGATCGCGTTATCGGCGGCGCGCTGCGCGGCCTCGGTCGCGTAGAGCTTCGCGATGCTGGTCTCGCGCGTGTTCGGGCGGCCCTTGTTCTTCAGATCGCCCGCCCGCCAGACCAGGAGCCGCGCGGCCTCGGTCTCCACGACCATGTCCGCGATCAGCTCGGCGACGAGCTGATGGCCCGCGATCGGCTTGCCGAACGACTGCCGCTGCGTGGAATACGCGACCGACGCGTCGATGCATGCCTGCGCGACACCGACCGCGCCCGCGGCGACCGAGTACCGGCCCGAGTCGAGCGCGCTCATCGCGATCTTGAATCCCTCACCCACCGCGCCGAGCCGGTTCTCGTCGGGCACGCGCACGTCGTCGAAGATCAGCTCCGACGAGTCGCTCGAGCGCAGGCCGAGCTTCCCGTGGATGCCCTGGCTTCCGTACGTCTGCCTGTCGCGCTCGAGGATGAACGCGGCGATCCCCTTGTGCCCCAACGACGGGTCGGTCTGCGCGAACACGAGTGCGAGACGGCTGACGCTCCCGTTGCTGATCCACATCTTCCGTCCGCGAAGGATCCAGTCGCTCCCATCGCGCTTCGCGCTCGTGCGGAGCTTCGTCGCGTCGCTGCCCACCTCAGGCTCGGTGAGCCCGAAGCACCCGATGACCGCGCCGCTGCACAGCTGCGGCAGGTACCGCTTCTTCTGCGCCTCGCTGCCCCACTTGAGGATCGTCAGCTCGACGAGGGAGATCTGGACCGACAGCGTGGTACGGACGGAGGAGTCCGCGCGACCGATCTCCTCGGTGACGAGCGCGTGCGAGATGTAATCGAGCCCGTGCCCGCCGTACTGCTCCGGGACCGGCCCGCCGAGGAGCCCGAGCGGGCCCATCTTCTTCAGGATCTCGGCGGGGAACGTCTCGGTCCGATCGCGCTCGCGCGCGCCCGGTGCGATCTCGCGATCGGCGAAGTCGCGCGCGAGCTTCCGGATCTCTTCTTGATCGGGCGAGAGGTCGTAGTCCACGTCGCCGAGTCTAGGTTCGATACGGGCGTGTGATCCGCATGAACCGCCCAGCCTCCGCGGGCTGCCACCCGAATTTCTGGTAGAGACCATGCGCGTCGCGGGTCGCGAGGGCGAAGCCGCGCTGCACCTGCAGCTCCGGATGACTGGAGACGGTTTCGATGAGCCACGTTGCGAGGCCACGCCCGCGGTACGCCGGCAGCACGAACACGTCGCAGAGCCACGCGAACGTCGCACCGTCAGTCACGACGCGGCTGAAGCCGATCTGCGTGCCGCCGTGGCCGGCGTCGCCCGCGAACAGGCCAAAGTTCAGCGAGCGGTCGATGGAGCGCTCGAACAGGTCGCGCGGGATACCGTTCGCCCAGTACGACTCATCGTGGAGATACCGCCAGATGACGTCGCGGTCGAGATGCGCGGGATCGGTCGAGATCGTGAATCCATCCCGCGACCACATGCGTCGCAGTTTATGGTCGCCTCGCGGTCTCAGCCGATAGCATCGACGCGATGTCCCCGCCCCGCAGCGCATCACCGCTCGCGATCTGGTCGGCGCTTGGCACGGTGTATGTCGTCTGGGGTTCGACGTACCTCGCGATCGCGATCGCCGTGCAGACGCTGCCGCCGCTGCTGTCCGCCGGACTGCGGTTCTGCATCGCGGGTCTCATCCTGCTCGGCGTCATCGCGGTGCGCCGGGGCCTACGCGTCGGCCGGTCTGAGATCCTCGGCGCGGCGATCGTCGGCCTGCTCCTGCTCGTGGGCGGTAACGGCTTCGTCGTCCTCGCCGAGCGCACCGTGCCCTCGGGCCTCGCGGCGTTGATCATCGCCTCGGTGCCGCTCTGGATCGTCGTCTTCCGCCGCATCGCCGGCGACCGGATCCACCCGTCGACCTTCATCGGTGTCGCTGTCGGGTTCGCCGGTGTCGCGTTCCTCGTCGTACCGCGTGGCTCGAGCGGTTCGGCGGACGCGGGGGGCCTGCTCCTGCTCCTGGTCGCATCGGTCTCATGGGCCCTCGGGACGTTCCTCGCGCCGCGCCTGCGCATGCCGGCGGATGCGCTCCTTTCGACCGGGATCCAGCAGCTCGCCGGCGGGATCATCCTCCTTGCCCTCGGTGCGGTGATGGGAGAGCTGGGTCACCTCGAGCCGTCGACGTGGTCGACGAATTCGCTGCTCGCTCTGGGATACCTGGTCGTGTTCGGGTCACTCGTCGCGTTCACCGCGTACAGCTGGCTGTTGCAGCACGCGCCCGTGTCGCTCGTGTCGACGTACGCGTACGTGAACCCGGTCGTCGCGGTGTTCCTTGGGGCGCTCATCCTCGCGGAGCCGGTCACGCCGTCGATCGTCATCGGCGCGGCGATCATCGTCGCGGCCGTCGCGTTCATCGTGACCCGCGAGGGCGCCCGGCAGCGCGCCGCTCGTTCGAGCGCAGCGCCGCGTGCCGCGGCGACCGAGGCGGACTAGCGTGGCCGCGATGGATCCGGACAAGTTCGTCGGAGAGCTCTGGGGCTACGCGCACGAGCTCGAGATGCGTGAGCACCCGTGGTTCAAGGGCGTGGTCGAGCATCGCTGGACGCGCGAGCAGATCGTCCTCGGCGAGATGCAGCACTACCTGCGCGTGAGCCAGAACCCGGTGTTCTTCGGGTACATCGTCACGAACGTGACCGCCGAGAAGAACTACGACCTCATGCCGATCGTCATGGAGAACTTCATGGAGGAGCTCGGTGGCGAGCGGACGCACGTCGACGTCATGCTGCAGATGCTCGAAGAGGCCGGGATGGA
>DATCQC010000122.1:0-1563 GCA_036569685.1 Candidatus Limnocylindria bacterium
CCGCCCACGCCCGGCCAGGGCGTCGCGCACCAACGAGAGGAAGGTCCACGCGAGCGACGGTGCATCGACCGCGTACTCCGAATCTGCGTGTGCCCGCGCGGCCCGGATCGTGGCCGTCAGGCGATCATGGACGACTGCGCGGATCGAGGCGGCCGTACCCGCCAGGCCTGGCTCGGCCTCCACCGCATCGCGAAGTGACCGATAGACCGCGGCATACCCTCCCCCGATCAGCGTGACCACGACCGACTCGATCGTGTGCGGACGCCCGATGTCGACTGCGGCGAGGTCGTCAGCGAATCGCTCGCCGGCGCGCTCGAGCAGCTCCGCGACCAAGACCGTCCTGTCGTCGAAGTGGTGGTAGAAGGACCCGACGCTCACGCCCGCCTCGCGGCAGATGTGGTGGATCGAGGTGGCTGCGTAGCCGCGCTCGGCGAACTCGGTCTCCGCGGCGCCGATGAGCCGCGCGCGCGTCTCTTCTGGCGCGCGATGTCGCCCGGTGGGACCGTTGGTCGCCATAGGGACAGGGTCACCGGAGTACCGGCGTGCGCGCCAGCCGCAATCGTAGGAGTCGTTTTGACGGGGGCCGCTGGCTTGCTCGGCCGCGTAGGCTCCGCCGATGCGGGCCGGCGACGAGTTCGCAGCTGCAGCGGCGAAGACGCTGCGCGCGGGCATCGCGGTCCTCGACCGCGAGGGTCGGATCCGATGGGTGAACGACGCGTGGGCGCGCGCGACCGCAGCCGTGCCGATCCTCGCCGGCGCCTCGATCGGGACCGACCTTGCGGACCTCGCCCGATCGCGGCGCGATCCGATCGCCGACATCGTCGCGAACGCGATCGACTCAGTGCTGCAGCGGGGCCTGCCGTACTTCGAGCTCGAGTACCCGGTCGCCGGCGCCGCCGGAGGAGTGCGGATCTCGATCGCCGTGGAAGAGCGCGGCGGCGCGGTGGTGATGTGCGCCGAGCCGGCCGCGGCGCTCACTGCAGCGCCGGTCGTCCGACGCGTCGATGTCGCGCAGCTCGCCGAACGCCTCACACCGCGGGAGCGTGAGGTGCTCGCGCGCCTCGCCGACGGTCTCGACAACCGAACGATCGCGAAGCAGCTCGGGGTCGAGTACTCGACCGTCCGCGGCTATGTGCGCTCCCTGATCGACAAGCTCGGCGCGCGGTCGCGCGTGGATGTGGTCGGCATCGCGTACCGCACCGGACTGGTGCGCCGGACGGAGCTCGAACGATGAACGTGAAGCTGGGCATTGACGGGCGCTCGGTCCCGACACCGGGTCATCTATGCGTGTTCAACCGCGGCACAGCGGAGCTACGGCGTCAGCAGGCGGCGTTCCTTCGTCCGGCCCTCGACTCCGAACGCGAAGGGGTCCTGTTCATGGGCCCGGTCGGCGTCGCCGAGACGCTGTACGGCTATCTGGGAACGGACCTCGGAGCGGATCTGTCGAAGCGGCGTGAGGCTGGGTTGATCGCGCTGGCCGCGGGTGACGCCGATGCCGATCAGCAGCTCGAGAACGTGTTGCAGCCGGTCGAGACCATGCTCGAGCGCGGCGCCAATCTCGTC
>DATCQC010000123.1:0-14708 GCA_036569685.1 Candidatus Limnocylindria bacterium
GCGCGCAGGCGGGTCTGCGTATGGCGTGCGGCTCGATCTCGAAGCGGACTCGCTCCTCACGCTCGGCGCGGCGATTGCCGCGGTTCGCCGCGGCGCGCCGCGAGTCGTCCTGCTCGCACCCGTTGCGCGGTATGCCGTCGCCGCACGCCGGCCGCACCTGGATCGCGATGAAGCCTTCTGGGACCGGCTCACCGGCGTGGCGCAGATGGCGGTGCTCGCGGGCGCGATCGCGCGGTGGCCCGTGGGGCTGTCGGCGCTCCTGTTATCCGCAGCGCGAACGGCGGCGCTCGCCGCACGCATGGCGTCGCGGTAGACTTGGACCTCACTGCACAACCGGCGGAGCCCCGCTAGGTCGTAGCCCTCAGACTGGAGGAGCCCATGACCGCGGCCCCGCTCACGCCCGAGATCGAGCTCGATCCCCACGCATCGGCCGACGACGTGCGCGCCTTCTTCGAGCGCGACCGGTTCCTCGCCGCGTACGCGCTCGCCGATCTCGATCCGGAGAACGTCGACCAATCGCGCTGGTGGATCGCCCGCCGCGGCGACGAGATCGTGGCGGCCTCTCTCCTTGTCGAGGTGCTGCCGTTCCGCCCGTGCTTCGCGATGGGCGAGTCGCAGGCCCTCGCGGAGCTGTTCCGGAGCGGAATGACGGAGGCGCGACTCATCCTCGCGACGCCGCCGAACGGCCGGCTGCCGATCGAGGCGAGCTACCGCTTCGAGCGCATCGACATCATGAATCGGATGAAGGTGAACGCCGACCGCTTCCAGCCCCGCGTGGCACATGCGATCACGCGGCTGACGGCCGACGAGCTCGACGACGTCATCGACCTCTACGGGCACGCCTCGCGCTCGTACTTCACGCCGGCCCGGCTCGCGCGCGAGCTGTACTTCGGCGTGTACTCCGGGCGCGAGCTCGTCGCCGCGGCGGGCACCCACGTCCGGTCGTACGGGGCCGGGGTCGCCGCCGTCGGCAACGTGCTCACGCGGCTCGCGTACCGCAATCGCGGCATGGCGACGTCCGTCACGTCGGCGGTCACCGAGGCCGCGCTCGAGAACCACCGGGACGTCGTCCTCAACGTCCGTCAGGACAATCTGCCCGCGATCAGCGTCTACCGTCGCCTCGGGTACGACGTCCACGGACCGTTCATCGAAGGACCCGCGGTCCGTCGCGCGGTCTGGGATCGGCTCACCAAGAATCTGTTCGGGAGAACGCCATGACCCTCGCCACCAAGTCACAGTCCGACGTGGCCGACCGCTCGCTCGCCGACGCCGGATCGCGCCGCATCGAGTGGGCGGGACGCGAGATGCCGGTCCTCGCGAGCATCCGCAAGCGCGTCGCCGCGGAGCAGCCGTTCAAGGGGCTGCGCATCGGCGCGTGCCTCCACGTGACGACGGAGACCGCGAATCTCGCGATCACGCTGCGCGACGCCGGAGCATCGGTCGCCCTCTGCGCGTCGAACCCGCTGTCGACCCAGGACGAAGCGGCCGCGGCGCTCGTGCAGAACGAAGGCATCGCGACGTTCGCGCGCAAGGGCGAGGATCGCGACACCTACTACCGGCACATCGAAGCGGTGCTCGACACGAAGCCGCAGATCACCATGGACGACGGCGCCGATGTCGTGACGCTCCTGCACACGACCCGCAAGGAGCTCCTTCCGAACGTGAAGGGCGGCACCGAGGAGACGACCACCGGCGTGATCCGCCTTCGCGCGATGGCCGCCGAGGGCGTGCTCGCGTACCCGATCATCGCCGTGAACGAAGCGCGCACGAAGCACATGTTCGACAACCAGTACGGGACCGGACAGTCGGCGATCGACGGCCTGTTGCGCGCGACGAACATCCTCATTGCTGGGAAGACCGCAGTCGTGTGCGGTTACGGCTGGGTCGGACGCGGCGTCGCCTCCCGGTTCCGCGGGATGGGTGCGATCGTCATCGTCGTCGAGGTCGATCCGCTGCGCGGCCTGGAGGCCGCGATGGATGGCTACCAGGTCATGCCGATCGCCGACGCGGCGACCCGCGGCGACATCTTCCTCACCACGACCGGGAATCTGAACGTGATCGGCGGCCAGCACTTCGCCCGCATGAAAGATGGCGCGATCGTCGCGAACGCGGGCCACTTCAACGACGAGATCGAGATCCCGGCCTTGGAGAAGCAGTCGAAGGGCAAGCGGACCATCCGCCCGTTCGTCGAGGAGTACAGCCACGAGAGCGGGAAGAAGATCTTCCTGTTGGCGGAGGGCCGGCTCCTCAACCACGCGGCGGCCGAGGCCAATCCGGCCGCGGTCATGGACATGAGCTTCGCGAACCAGGTCCTTGCGATCGAGTACCTCCTGAAGCAGGGCTCGGCGCTGAAGCCCGACGTGTATCCGGTCCCTGCCGACCTCGACGCGCTCATCGCTCGCTTGAAGCTCGAGGCGATGGGGATGAAGATCGACACGATGACCGACGCGCAGCGGACGTACTCGCAGTCGTGGAAGGCGGGGACCTAGATGACCCTCAGCTTCATGCGCGCGGACAAGGTCCTGTTCTCGAGCGAGTCGGTCACCGAAGGTCATCCGGACAAGCTCTGCGACCAGGTGTCGGACGCGGTGCTCGATGCGCTCCTCGCGAAGGATCCCATGTCGCGCGTCGCCTGCGAGACCGCGACGACGACGGGCACCGTTCTCGTCGCCGGCGAGATCACGACCACGGCGTACGCCGACGTGATCGGCATCGTCCGCGAGGTCGTGCGCGGCATCGGCTACACGAACGCGCACTACGGCTTCGACTGGGAGACCTGCGGCGTGCTCACCGCGATCAAGCCGCAGTCACCGGACATCGCGCAGGGCGTCGACCATGCCGGCGACGATCGTGCCGAGCTCGGGGCGGGCGATCAGGGGATGATGTTCGGCTTCGCGATCGACGAGACGCCCGAGCTGATGCCGCTCCCGATCACGCTCGCGCACGCCGTCGCGCAACAGCTCGCCAGAAGCCGCAAGTCCGGTGAGCTGAAGTACCTCCGGCCCGACGGCAAGAGCCAGATCACCGTCGAGTACCACAAGGGCCAGCCGAAGCGCGTGCACACGGTGGTCGTCGCGACCCAGCACGACGACGACGTCGACGTTGAGCGGATCCGCCGCGACGTCAAGGATGTCGTCGTGCGCGCCGCGATCCCGGCACGCCTGTTGGACAGCGAGACCCGGTACGTGATCAACGGGACCGGCAAGTTCGTGATCGGAGGCCCGATGGGCGACGCCGGGCTCACCGGCCGCAAGATCATCGTCGACACGTACGGCGGCTTCGCGCCGCACGGCGGCGGGGCGTTCAGCGGCAAGGACCCGACGAAGGTCGACCGCTCCGGTGCGTACGCGGCGCGCTATGTCGCGAAGAACATCGTTGCCGCGAAGCTCGCGCGGCGCTGCCAGATCCAGATCGCGTACGTCATCGGCGTCGCGAAGCCGGTGTCCTTGAACGTCGAGACCTTCGGCACGGGGACGGTCGACGATGAGGTGATCCGCCGGCTCATCGACGAGCACTTCGACTTCCGCCCGCAGCAGATCATCGAACGGTTCGATCTCCGCCGTCCGATCTACCGGCAGACCGCGGCGTACGGCCACTTCGGCCGGCCCGACCTCGATCTGCCGTGGGAGAAGACGGACCTGGCCGAGACCTTCGCCCGCAGCGCCGGGGGCCGCAAAGCCGCCGTCTAGGCCGTTGGCCCCTCGCTTGCATTGGATGGCGACGAGACCTCGCTAGGAGGGCATTGCCATGGCTCGCGAAGTTGTCGTGCGCCCGACGGGAACGTCGTGGGGCGCGGTCCTCGATGGATGGCTCGCGGCGGTGGGTGTCGCGGCGATCCTCACCCCGATCATCGGCCTCGTGCTCGCGAACTGGTACCCGACGCGCGGCTACGCGTCGACGGTGCCGATCCTCGTCGCGGTCGGTCTCGCGTACCTCATCGGCGGCTACGTCGCAGGACGGATGGCGGGGTACCGCACCAGCTGGCACGGGATGATGGTCTCGTTCTTCGGTCTGTTCGTGGTGCTCGCGCTGCTCGTCATCGACCTAGCCCTCGCGATGGGCGTCTTCGGGACGACCGCGCGGCTCGTCCAGGTCATGCCCCTCGTGCTCGGCGTCGCGCTCTATCAGTCGGCCGAGACGTTCGCCTTCGGTGGCGCGCTGGCGCTCCTCATCGCGGTCTTCGCCGGGTGGCTCGGTGGCCTGCTCGCCCCAGACCGGATCGGCGCCATCGTGCCGAGCACCGCGGTACCGGTCGCCGCGCCAGCTGTCGCCGAGCCGGCGGTCGTCCACGAGGACCGCACGGTCAGGACGACCGAGGTCCAGCGGCCGCGCGAGCGCTTCCGGCTCCTGCCGAGCGCCGGCCGAAAGGGCGGCGAGCGGGTCGACGATGTCGAGCCGGTCGAGCCGGTGGCCGAAGCGGACGAAGAGGTCGAACACACTTAGGGAATTCCGGCCCGCGGAACCCTGAACCAGGCGCTTTGACCGGACGTATCCTCCTGCAGACCTGAAGGAAGGTCTGGGGGTGAGCGCATGGCCCGCACGATCTCGCGCATGACCGCGGTCCTCGCGGCCCTGGCGATCCTTCTCGCGGCGTGCACCGGCACGACATCCGGCGGGCCGTCCGGCTCCGCCGCCACCGGCGCGAAGGCCGTCTACGGCGGCAGCGTGACGTTCGCGATGAACTCGGACATCAGCAACATGGACCCGATGCTGTCCGGGCTCTTCGTCGACCGGCACCTCATGTACGCGATGTATGACTCGCTGGTCCGCGTCACGCCGAAGGGCGACATCATCCCATGGCTCGCCACGAAGTGGACGATCTCGCCCGATGGCAAGACGTACACCTTCAACCTGCGCACGGACGTCAAATATCAGGATGGGATGCCGTTCGACGCCGCGTCCGCGAAATGGAACCTCGACCGCTATCGCTTGACGAAGGGTTCGCTGCGGCTCGGCGAGCTCGCGCCCGTCGACTCCGTCACGGTTGTGGACCCGTACACGCTGCGCCTCGATCTCAAGACCCCGTCCGCGCCGCTGCTGTCGGTCCTGGTCGACCGCTCGGGGATGATGCTGTCGCAGAAGACCGTCGAGGCCGGCGGTGCCGACTTCAACCGCAAGGCGTTCAAGGCCGGGAGTGGCCCGTTCATCCTCACCGAGGCCGTGAAGGACGATCACTACACCTTCGTGAAGAACCCGGATTGGTGGGGCAAGGCCGCGAACGGTGACAAGCTCCCGTATCTCGACACCGTGATCATCAAGCCGATCACCGACGGTGACGTCCGGCTCACGAACGTGCGCACCGGTCAGGTCCAGGCGACCAACGCGGTCACCGGCAAGGACGTGCCGACGGTGAAGGCCGATCCGAACCTCGTCTACCAGGAGGTCGCGGGCATCGGCTACAACAGCCTCGTTCCGAACCGCGCGCCCGGCTTCCTGTTCAACGAGAAGCGGTACGTGCAGGCGGTCTCGTACGCGATGGACCGCGACGAGCTGCTCAACAAGGGTCCCGCACAAGGCGTCGGGGCGGTCGCATATGGACCCATCGCACCGTCGCACTTCGCGTACGACCCGACCTTCAAACCATTCCCCAAGCCGGACATCGCGAAGGCCAAGCAGCTCGTCACTGATGTGGGGAAGGGCCCGTTGACCTTCGAGCTCCTTGTCTCCTCGGGCGATGCCGCGACTCTGCAGTTCGCGCAGCTGCTTCAGTCCGAGCTCGCGAAGGCCGACATCACCATGAACATCAAGACGATGCTGTTCAACGACATCGTCACGTTGCAGCAGAAGCATCAGCAGCTCGGTATGACCCTCATCGGGTGGAGCGGCCGGACCGACCCCGATGGCAATGTGTATGACTTCAACTACACCGGCCGCCCGAACAACGACTCGGCGTACTCGAACCCGCAAGTCGACACGCTCCTCGATCAGACGCGCACGGAGACCGACAGCGCCAAGCGCAAGGCGCTCTTCCTTCAGGCGCAGCAGATCTTCGTGGTGGACGACCCATCGCGGATCTTCTACAGCTTTAACGCGGCGCAGATGCTGACTGCGAAGTCGGTCCAAGGGTTCCAGGACTTCCCGGACCAGCTGCCGCGCTTCGAGACCGTCTGGGTGCAGAAGTAGCCTCGATCGAGCATTGAGAGCGGAGGCGGCGGAGTGACCAGATACATCCTCCGCCGCCTCCTGCTCATGATCCCGGTGGCCCTCTTGGTGACCATCGGCATCTTCGTCATCATCCGCATCGCCCCCGGGGATCCGGTCCTCGTCTACGCGGGCGAAGATCCCGATCCCGCCACGATCGCGGCCGTGCGGAGCGAGCTCGGCCTCGACCAGCCCCTTCCCGTGCAGTACGTCGCGTGGCTCTCGCGCGCCCTCCAAGGCGATCTCGGCCGATCCCTCCAGACCAGGCAGCGGGTGCTCGACGCGATCGTCGAGCGGTTGCCGGTCACGTTCGAGCTCGGCGCCGCGGCGATCCTCATCTCGGTGAGCCTCGCGCTCGTCATCGGCACGATCTCCGCGATCAAGCGGAACTCCGCGGTCGACCTCCTGACCACGAGCATCACGCTCGCCGGCGTGTCGTTCCCGAACTTCTACCTCGGCTTGCTGCTCATCCTCTTGTTCGCGTACGTCATCCCGGGGCACATCTTCCCGCCGGGCGGCTGGACGCCGTTCTCGACGGACCCCGGTGACAACCTCCGCCGGCTCATCCTGCCGGCGATCACGATCGCGACCGCGAGCCTCGCGGTGAACCTCCGTCAGGTGCGCTCGAGCCTGCTCGACGTGTTCGGGATGGACTACATGCGCACCGCGCGGGCCAAGGGCCTGCGCGAGCGCGCGGTCGTGACGCGCCACGCGCTGAAGAACGCGCTCATCCCGGTGGTCACGATCATCGGGATCCAGGTCGGGGCGATCATCGAGGGCGCGATCATCACCGAGACGATCTTCTTCATTCCGGGCATCGGACGGCTCGCGGTGCAGGCCATCCCGTCGCAGGACTACCCGGTCGTGCAGGGGGTCGTGCTCGTCGCGGCGCTCTCGTACATGGTGAGCACGCTCGCCGTCGACGTGCTCTACGCGTACCTCGACCCGCGCATCTCGTTCGGCGGCGCGGAGGCGTGAGCGGCGCCACGCTCCCGGTGGCGATGCCCCTGCGCCAGCAGGGCCGGGCCTCGTCGCTGCGGTGGTTCCTGCGCAAGAACCCGCGGATGCTCGTGGGCGTCGTCCTGCTTGCGATCCTCCTGTTCGTCGCGGCGTTCGCGCCGATCATCGCGCCCTACGACCCGATCAAGGTCAGCATCCCCGACCAGCTGCAGCCGCCGAGCTTCGATCATTGGCTCGGCACCGACGACCTCGGCCGCGACGTCTTCTCGCGCGTGCTCTGGGGCTCGCGCATCTCGCTGTCAGTCGGCGTGATCTCCGTCAGCATCGGGTTCCTCGTCGGCGTCTCAGTCGGCCTGCTCGCCGGCTACCTCGGCGGGACGTTCGATCTGCTCGCCATGCGCGTGATCGACGCGCTCCTCGCGTTCCCGGCGCTCGTGCTGGCGATCGCGATCACCGCATCGCTCGGGCCGCAGATCCAGAACGCGATGATCGCCATCGGCATCGTCGCGATCCCGGGTTACGCCCGGCTCACCCGCGGCCAGGTCCTCGCGGTGCGCGGCCGCGACTTCATCGTCGCCGCGCGCACGGTCGGTGTGCCGCCGCTCCGGATCGTCCTGCGCCACATCTTCCCGAACATCGCGAACGCACTCGTGGTGCAGGCGACCTTGGCGACGGCGTTCGCGATCCTCGCCGAAGCCGCTCTCTCGTTCCTTGGCCTTGGTCCGCAGCCGCCGTACCCGTCGTGGGGCCAGGACATCAGCTACTCGCAGCGCTACCTCGCGAACATGAAGTGGTGGATGAGCGCCGGCCCGGGCATCGCGATCTTCATCGCGGTGTTCACATTCAACTTCCTGGGCGACGCGCTCCGGGACGCGTTGGATCCGCGGTTGCGTCGCAGCGGCTGACCGGTGCTGCCCGCCGTAGCTCTCATCGCCCTTGGCGCATTGCTGGCCCTTAGCTTCTGGTTTGGCTGGGGCCCCCATCCGGTCGCCAGCGATGGTCAGCGGCTCTGACTACGTGGGGATGAGCCTGATCTCGTTCGCGGCTGTCGCACTCGGCCTTGCGGTGATCGGGTGGGGAGTGGCCATGCTGATCCGCGCGCGACGTGAGCCGCACTAGCGCCTTGCGGTGTGCGCTTTCCGCCCTGCGTGGTACCCGAGTACTAGCCAAAGCACCCCCGCGAGAGGACTGGGAGGCAGGCGGCGGCGGGCGTATCCCAAGGGTCGTGATGCAGGTCAGCCAGGTCGCTTATGACCGATTCGTGCTCGAGCTCCCGGCCGCGGATAACGAGTGGAAGCCGCTCGCGGACCCGGAGATCGTCGCCGAGACGGCCGCCTGGCTCTGGGACTTCGGACCGACGCCGCTCGTTGGCGTCGTCGGCTACGACGGGACCGGAGCCGTGCCCGGCTGGCTCAGCCGCTGGCAATCACGACAGGTGAACTGGGCACCGGATGGCGCCACGGCCGGTCGCGCGGTCATCCTGGCGGAGCAGACGGAGCTCGAACGCTTCCTCGTTGCCGGCGCTCCCCACGAGCACACGGCGCTGCTCTGGCCGGCGGTCAGCGATGTGAAGACGTTCGAGGCTCTCGTCGCCGGCGGAGCCGCTTGGCTCCGCACGGTGGACGCGCACGCGCGTATCACGCGCAACGGCGAGGTGTTCGAGCTCGTACAGACCACTCCGCAGTCGAACTAGATAGCGACGCTCGTCCTCGACACGCGCGCGATCGCGAACCCGCCGAGCGATCCGATGAAGGTGAAGACGAGTGCGACCGCGCCCGACGGTGCCGGCGCGGCAGCGAGTCCTTGCACCGTCAGCTCGAAGATCGGGATGAAACCGCCGACCAGCAACGCGATCGCCCACCACCATCGCGGTGCGATGAACGCGAGTGCGAACGAAATGATGAGCAGCAGTCCGACCTCGATGCCCGTGTCGTCGGTCCGCAGGTCATAGGTCGCGAGCAGGAGGCCTGCCGCGAGCGCGAGGGCTACTGCGGTCACGTTCCTCATTCGTCCTGCGTGACCTTCCGCTCCGCGTTCGCGCCGAGTTCCGTCGCGCGCTGGTAGGCCGCGTAGACCGCCTTCGACAGCACTGTCCGCAACGAGCCCTTCTCGAGCTGGTAGATCGCGGCCGCGCTCGTGCCACCGGGTGAGGTGACCATGTTCCGCAGCTCGGCCAGGTGCCGTCCGCTCTTGCGCGCGAACAGCGCCGAGCCCTCGACGGTCCGGAGCACGAGCTCCTCCGCCACGCGCCGCGAGAACCCGAGGTGCACACCGGCATCGACGAGCGCTTCCATGAGCAGGAACACGTACGTCGGGCCGGTCGCCGAGAGCGCGGTCGCCATGTCGATGTACGACTCGTCCTCGACCATGAGCTCTTCACCAAGGGCCGCGACGATGCTCTTCGCGTGGTCCCGTTGCTCCGCGGTGACGGCGTGGGATGGGTACCACGCGGTCACGCCCATGCCGACCTGCGCCGGTGTGTTCGGCATCGCGCGGACGAGCGTCGGATGCCCGAGGCCGACCTCGAGCGCGCGCATATTCGCGCCGGCGACGATCGAGATGACGAGCTGGTCCGGGCGGAGCTTCCCGCGGAGCTCCTTCATGACCGTCGGGAGGACCTGGGGCTTGACCGAGAGCACGACGACGTCCGCGGCTTTCGCGGCCTCGAGATTGGAGGCCAGCGCCATGATCCCGAACTGCTTCGCGAGCTCCGTCCGCCGCTCGCGGCGCGGGCCCGTGACGGTGACGCGCGACGGCGGGACGAGGTGCTTGTCGAGCACGCCGCGGATCATCGCCTCGGCCATGACGCCGCCGCCGATGAACGCCATCTTGTCCTTCGCCATTCCGGAAGTATGGGTGGCGCTGACTTATCCGTCATGCGAACGGCCGAGTAGGCATCATCATGGCTCCCGATGAGAGCGATCGTGCTCGTGGGCGTGTTGATCCTCGGTGCGTGCGGCTCGACGCTCGCCGGCGCGTCGCCATCCCCGACGGCGGCGACCGCAACTCCCTCGCCCGGGCAGTCAGGGCGGCTGCCGGGGTCGGTCGTGAAAGTCACGGTGAACGGCAAGCCCTACGTCGATGGCGCCGGCTTCACGCTCGTGCCGACGGGCAGCCCGGTCACGATCGTGATGGCGTTCCCATTCGCGGTCGACCGGTCCTCCGTCGAGCGCTGGCTGTCGAAGCCGCCGATCGCATGGATCGACGACCGGACGGCGCAGGTCACTTTCGCCGAGACGGAGCCCATCGGGTTCAAGATCGCCGAGACGCGTGCCGCGACGGGCGATGCGGTCATCGACTGGTTCACGGTGAATGTCGACTTCCCGGCGACCCGCGTGGTGAACATCTTCGCGACCGGTGAGGTCTACGGCATCGCGACCGGCGGATCACGGACCGCCGCCGACTCACACCGCATCAGCGCGGCTGGCACGCTCACCGTGTCACCCGACGGCGCCCGGGCCATCCAGTACCAGGCGATCACGCCACCGACGGCCGTCGCGCCGACGATGATCCAGCTCTTCACCGGTGTGGGCACCCCGCTCGCGCAGCCCACCGCCGCCGAGGGTCCGTTCGCCCTCGCGGATTGGCTGCCCGATGGACGCCTCGTGATGGTCGGGCGAAGCGTGTGGGTCGGGAACGCCGACGGCACTGCGATGCGCAAGATCGCTGATGCGATCGGTGCTGCCGGCGGGCTGCCGTGGACGGCGGCCGTGAACGTCACGGGTGACCGCGTCGCGATCTGGGCGTACAACCCCGATGGCCATGTCGCAGTCGTCGATCTCCAGGATGGAACGGTCACGCGGGTCGCAGGTCCGTTCCGCAGGTATGCCGCCGACGGCACGGTCTCGCTCGCGTGGTCACGCGACGGGACGATGCTCGCCGGGATCGACAGTGACGGCGAGACCGGCGCCGCGAAGGCGCGGGTGCGCATCGTGGACCTTGCGAGCGGCACGACCGTGCGGACGATCGAAGGGGGTGCCGTCAGGATCAGCTCGTTCCCGAGCGGCGAGCTGATGGTCGTTCGCGATCCGGGCGAGCAGGGTGCGGGCGCGAGACTCCTCGGGCTCGTCATGGGGTTCGATGGCGTGGAACACCGGCAGTACCGCGGGTGCGGGTGGAGCATGTCGCCGGACCTGCGGTACATCCTGCAGTCCGAATGCGGCGGGGCCGGGTTCTCCGGCTACACGATCTTCGAGCTCATCGCCAACGGTCGCCCCCCGACCGGTTTCGGCCTGTCGGGGCAGTTCGGCCGCTTTTTGAGCTCGGGACGGCTCGTCTTCTACTAAAGCTCCTTCGCGTACTCGACGGTCTTCTCCCGTCGATAGCCGAGCGCCTCCCAGAACTGCATCGCCCACGTGTTGTCGTCCCACACGATGAGATTCAGTTTCGGGCAGCCGAGATCGCGCAGCTGCCGCTCGATCTCGGCCACGAGCGTGCGGCCGATGCCGCGGCGCCGCTCGTCGCGGTGCACCGCGACGTGATAGAGCCAGCCGCGCCGCCCGTCCCAGCCGGCGAGCGCGGACCCGACGAGATGCCCGTTCTCCTCCGCGAGAAGCAGGAGCTCAGGGTTGCGCGCGGCGAACCGCGCGAGCGACGCGTCGTCGTCGCCGGGACGGATCTTGATGCCGCAGGTGAGCCAGAACGTGCGCAGCCGATCTCCGTCGCCGTCGCGGTACGTCCTGATCTCCATTTCCCCATACTCGCACCATGCGCTTCGGCCGATTCCAGATCGACATCTTCAGCGACGGAACGTTCAAGATCGACGGCGGCGCGATGTTCGGCGTCGTGCCGAAGGTCCTCTGGAGCAAGCAGAAGGAGGCCGACGAGCAAGAACCGCGTCACGATGGACATGAACTGCGTCCTCATCCGCGACGCCGACCACGTGGTGCTCGTGGAGACCGGCGCGGGCTCGAAGCTGACCGAGAAGCAGCGCGGCATCTACGGCATCGAGCGGCCGCCGCAGCTCCTGGACGAGCTCGCGAAGCGCGGTGTCCGGCCGGAGGACGTGACGCTCGTCGTGAACACCCACCTGCACTTCGATCACTCCGGTGGCAACACCCGCCGCGACGGGGACGAACTCGTCGCGACGTTCCCGCGCGCGAGCTACGTGTTCCAGCGCCTCGAGTGGGTCGATGCCTTCAACGCGAACGAACGGACCCGCGCCTCGTACTTCCCCGACGACTTCGCGCCGCTCGAGGCAGCGGGCAAGCTCGAGCTCATCGACGAAGCGGTCGAGATCCTTCCCGGCATCCGGCTCGACCGCGTGCAGGGCCACACCCGCGGCACCCAGACGGTGCGCGTCGCGGATGGCAGGCGCACCGCGTTCTTCTCGTCCGACTTCATGCCCGACCGCCATCACCTGCCGCTCCCCTGGATCCCCGCGCAGGACCTCTTCCCGCTCGACACGCTCGAGGCGAAGCGCACGATCCTCGCCCGCGCGGTCGAGGAGCAGTGGATCGTCGGCTTCACCCACGATCTGCCGCGCTTCGGCACGGTCACGAGCGTGGACGGGAAGTACCAGTTCACGGAGCTCCCAGACTGACAGCTGGCCTGACGGTCCCCGATCGCGCCTCGACGCTGATCATCGGCGGCGGCATCGTTGGCGTCGCGACCGCGTTCTTCCTCGGCGAGCGCGGCGAGACCGACGTCGTCCTCCTCGAGCAGGCATCGCTCGGGTCGGGCACGACGAAGGGTGGGCTCGGCGGGATCCGCCACCAGTTCGTCGACGAGCTCGACGTGCGCCTCTCGCAGATCGCGACCGAGTTCTGGCGCGACTTCGACGCGTTCACGAGCGGCTCTCACGACTTCGAGCAGAACGGCTACCTGTTCATCGCCGACAGCGCCGAGGGGCTGGCCGCGCTGCGCGCGCCGATGGCGCTGTACAAACGCCTCGGGGTCGAGGTCGAGCTGCTCGGTCCGCAGAAGATCGCCAACCTGGTCCCCGGCATCCGCACCGGCGACCTGAAGGGCGGCCGGCTCGGGCTGCGCGACGGCTACGGGGCTCCGCTCGACGCGCTCGCGGGCTTCGCCGCGGCCGCCGCGCTTGAGGGGGTCCGGTTCGTCGAGCACGTGCGCGTCGACGCATTGATCGGCGAAGGTGGCCGCGTCGTCGGCGCGCGGACGAGCGACGGCGAGATCCGCGCGGACCGCGTGCTGCTCGCGACGGGTGCGTGGACCGCGCCGCTGGCGCGCACCGCCGGCGTCGAGGTGCCGATCTGGCCGTAGCGCCGATCGATCATGGAGGCGGCCGGGCCGTTCCCGACGCTCGCGGCGATCCCGATGGTCATCGAGGTGGAGTCCGGTTTCCACTTCCGTCCGAAAGGTGGTGCCCAGCGCTTCGCGATGCCGAACCTCACCGCCGACGGCGCGGTCGAGAAGGGACCGGCCGGCGCACCCAAGACGTTCGACGGGCCCACTGCTGCGCTCGATGTGCCGCCCCAGCTCGAGCCGTGGGTGAAGGCGCGCGGCACGTGGCGGATGGAGCAATTCGCCGGCCTCACCATCACCGACAAGTGGTCGTGCAACTACGAGATGACGCCCGACGACCACCCGATCGTCGGCGCGGTGCCCGGGACGCCCGGCCTCTTCATCGCGGCGGGCTTCTCCGGCCACGGGTTCATGCATGCGCCCGCGACCGCGCAGCTCATCGTCGAGGAGATGTTCGACGGCAAAGCCACGATGCTCGACATCGCAGATCTCTCGATCGAGCGCTTCAGCTCCGGACGCACGCCGTTCACGCCGACGGTGCTCTGATGCACGTGACGCGAGCGAGCCTCTACGAAGGCGCGCGGGACGCGACCGGGACCGCGGTGATCATCGACGTGTATCGCGCGTTCACCACAGCGGCGTTCTGCATCGCAGCCGGCGCCACGGAGGTTGTCCTCACCGCGAGCCACGGCGCGGCGCTGAAGCTGAAGGCGAAGGATCCGAGCCTGTTCCTCACTGGCGAGATCGGCGGCAAGCCGATCCCCGGATTCGACGTCGGGAACTCGCCGTCGAAGATCGAGGGCCTCGATCTGGGCGGCCGGCGGGTCGTGCAGCGCACGAGCTCCGGCACCCAGGGGGTGGTCGCGGCCGCGAACGCGGAGCGCGTGGTGCTCGGGAGCTTCGTGATCGCCGGCGCGACCGCCCGCTACCTCCGGTCGGTCGGCGGCGACGTGACGCTCGTCGCGATGGGTGAGGATGCCGCGATCACGGCGCCCGAGGACGAGCTCTGCGCGACGTATCTCGAGGCGCTTCTCACCGGGAAGGAGCCGCCGCTCGTCCCGAAGCTCATTCGCTTTACCGATCGGGTCGAGTGGCCGGACTGGTTCCCGATGCGCGACGCGCTCCTTGCGGGCGAGGTCGATCGCTTCGACTTCGCGCTGCCGGTGACGCGCGAGCACGGGCTGCTCATCGCGAGGCCGGTGAAGGTCTAGAGGCGACGACTCCGACGTGCGCCGAGCGCGACCAGCGTGAGGCCGGCGACAAGGCACGAGCCCGCGAGTCCGGCGGTCGCCATCGTGTCGGCTGGAGCGGTACTCGTGCTCGGCAGGCCGGGGGGAACGTACCCGGGCTCGCCGGCGGCCAACAGCGCCACGAGCTGGCTGGGCCCGCCTATGGAAAAT
>DATCQC010000124.1:0-3662 GCA_036569685.1 Candidatus Limnocylindria bacterium
GTGAGCGCATTGGGGCTGCTCGCGATGATCACGTTCGCGGTGCCGCTCATGCCGGGCTTCACCGACTGGCTCGGCAGATCGATCGTGACGTCGACGCCGTAGACGGGAACGCCTGCCGCGATGGTCGCCACCGGATCGAGCGAGGTGACCTTGCCGGTCATCTTCGCGGTGCCGATCGCGTCGACCGTGACGGTCGCGACCTGGCCGAGCTTCAGCTTCACGATGTCGGCCTCGCCGATGGTGCCGTGGAGCGCCATCGATCCCGTGTTCGCGATGACGATGAACCCAGTGGTGCTCGTGTTGCTGACGTTCTCGCCGACCTGGGCGCTGATCGTCGTGACCACGCCCGCGACGGTCGCCTTGATGACCGCGCTGTCGAGGTTGGCCTGCGCCGTCGCGAGTGCGGTCTCCGCGTTGTTCAGCGAGTTCTGGGCGCTCTGGACGTTCGACGGCTGGTTGTTCAGCGAGGTCTGGGCGCTCTGGAGGCTCTGCGCGGAGCGGAGCTGCGCGGCGGCCACGTTCTGCTGCGCGGTGACGTAGCTGCCGGAGATCGCGTCGCTGATCGTGGTGACCGTCGATCCGATCTGGGTGATCTTGCTCTTCGCGTTCGTCGCGCCCTGGGTCTCGCCCGTGAGGGTCACCAGGAGCACTGCGACGTCCGCGCGCGCGGCATCGAGCGTGGAGTCGACCTTGGCGTTCAGGGTGTTCAGCGAGTTCTGGGCCGAGACCGCCGACGACAGCGCGCTCGAGACCTGACCGTTCGGCGCGTCGATCGCGCTCGTCAGGCGACTCGTCGCGGTGTTGTACGCGACCTGCGCGGTCGAAAGCTGCTGCCCGGCGGCCGTCGTGTCGGCGCCGGCCGCGATCGCCGTGTCGAACGCGCTGATCGCGTTGAGGATCTGGTTCACGGCGCCGATGTAGTCGGCCTCGCCGGCCTGGTAGACCCCGGCCACGTAGTTCTGGGCGTTGCCGAGGGTCGCGCTGGCCTGGTACATGGCGGTCTGGGCGGCCTTGTTGTCGCTGATCTGATTCGCCTGCGAGAGGTCGGTCTGGACCCTGGCGACCTGCTGCTGGGCCACGCTGATCTGGGACACGTAGGTCGCGAGATCGTTGAGCAGCGAGCCGTACAGGCTCGAGAAGTTGCCCTTCGCCGCGGCGTAGTTCGCCTGCAGCTTCGCGAGGGCCGCCTGGGCGGTCGCGATGTCGCTTGCGGTCGACTGCTGGGTCTGTCGGTACGAGCTCTGGGCGTCGCTCACCCCGGAGAGGGCCTTGCTGTAGTTCGTCTGCGCCGCATCGACATTGTTCTGGGCCGTCGTCACCGCGGCCTGAAGGTCGGTGGTGTCGAGCGTGGCGAGCGGCTGGCCCGCGGTGACCTGCTGCCCGACCGTGACGAACAGCTGGGCGACCTTCCCGTTCGCCGGTGGGTTGAGCTTCACGGTGCCGGCCGAGCTCACCGAGCCGGAGACCGCGACGGTCTGGGTGACCGCACCGCGGGTGACCTGCGCGGTGCGCGTCTCGGCGGCCGCGGGCGCCCCGCTGCAGGCGGCGGCGAACACTCCCGCGAGCGTCGCGGCGGCAAGACCCTTCACGATCGACATAGACCCTCTTCCCTTCTCCACGCGAAGCCCGTTACGCGACGATCGACGCAGGTGCGGCGCCGAGCCGTGCGACGACGACGGCACCGAGCGCGTACGCGACGACAACGAATGCGACGAGCCAGCCCACCGCGGGCAGCTGCATGAGGACGTACAGGATGGTCGCGCCGATGAGCGCGACGAGCGGACCCGGGATGCCTCCCGCCCAGCGGTTCACCGCCCGCAGTCCGAAGAGCGCGTCGCCGAGGCGCCACGAGGCGGCGGCGAAGCCGACGAACGTGACGAGGAGCAGCGCGGCAGCGAACACGGCCATGGTCATGAGCCCGACCTGCAGTCCGAACTGGATCGCGGCCGGTGCTTCACGGAATCCCGCCGCGAGCGCGCCAAGGAGCACGACACCTCCGAGGAATGTCGCTGAGGCGAGCAGCAGCAGGACCGCGACGCCCGTCCCGAGTATCCGCAGCTGATCGCGCCACGTGCCGCGCGCGGCGTGATACGCCCCCAGCACCTGCGCTCGACCGAGCACGAGGACCGCGGCGACCCCGATGACCACGAGCAGGTAGCCCGCCGCGTCCCGGGCGGTGTCCGAGACGCCGCGCTGGGACGGGACCACCGGCCGCAGCGGGATGGGCACGTCGCCCGCGGCCACGGCCGGGCGGACCGGCGTGGCGCGGTTCCCGAAGTTCACGAAGAAGAAGGACCGCGACCGGCCGGTCTCATCCGCCCCCGCGGCCATCGAGCCGACGAGGAGGATGGTGGCGATCGCGAGCGCGATCACGATCGCACCCAGAGCGAAGACGGTGTCGCGTCCGGTCATCGAGCGATCATCCGATGCTGCTCGGTCCCGCGGAGCATCGCGTGGGCGGCGACGGCGCTGCCGATTCCGAGGAGCGCGAGCGAGATGATCAAGAGACCGTCGATCGCGACATCGGCGCCGGTGGTCTGATCGAGCCCCTGCGCGGCCGCGAGGATCGCGCTCAGGGACGCGCCAAGCTCGGCGCCATGCGCCACGAGGCCCCACCCGAGATACGCGAGGCTCGGGAGGGCCAGCACCGCGGCGAAGACCCACTCCCAGCCTTTCGCCGGTCCGTCGCTGCGCACGCGCGCCATGACTTCGTCGCGGAAGCCGATCGGGAGCGACGCCGGCCGTGCGGCGCTGAGCAGCCGGTGGATCTCGAGCTCGTCGTTCTCCAGGTCGTTCATGACCGCGTGCCCCTCCGTTCGGCGAGCTTCGTTTTGAGCGCGGCGCGCGCGCGATGGAGATGCGTCTTCACCGTGCCGAGCGGGATCCCGAGCGCATCGGCCACCTCTTGATACGAGAGCTGTTGCATGTGCCTCAGTGTGAGGGCCGCCCGGTATGCCGGCGGTAGCAGCGCCATCGCGTCGAGGACCTCTTGGACGTCTTCCTTCCGGACCGCCGAGAGCTCAGGCCCGGCCTCGAGCGGCTCGGGATCGTCGGGCAGCTCGTCGACCGTGATCTCGCGCCCGCGGCCGCGCTGGATGAAGTTCAGGCTCGCATTCGTCGTGATCCGGAAGAGCCACGGCCCGAACGGGTAGGCCGGGTCGTACTGGTGCAGCGCCCGGTACGCGCGGATGAACGCATCCTGGGCGCAGTCGCGCGCGGCGTCGGGGTCACGCGTGATCCGGAGCGCGACGTTGTACACCCGACCTCCATAGCGTTCGACCAGCGCCTCATACGCGTCCGCGTCACCGGACAGGCACCGCTGCACGATCTCCTGGTCCGTCCGAGTCAGCGCGGATCTCCCGGCCGGCAGCTGGTGCGGTCAACAATGCATACCCACGCCTTCGCTGCCATGTTTCGGCGTATTCTCAACTCCTCCATGGACCTGACCTGGCTCGGTCATGCGTGCTTCCGGCTGCGTGGCCGCGAAGGTGTCGTGCTGACCGATCCGCCGGACCCAAGATCCGGGGCCGCCATCCCGAAGACGGCCGCCGACCTGGTGACCATCTCGAACGACGACCCCCGTCACAACAGCCTTCGGTCGGTCGGCGGGGAGCCGGTGGTCCTTCGCGGGCCGGGCGAATACGAGGTGAAAGAGATCCTGG
>DATCQC010000125.1:0-1684 GCA_036569685.1 Candidatus Limnocylindria bacterium
CTGCCGACCATCGCGGACGTGCCGCCGCTGCGGATCGTGCATTTGAGTGACGACCACGGTGCCGGCCCGTACGGCGCGCGATCGGCCGGCGAGCTCGTGAACCCGGGCGTGCCCGCAGCCGTGGCCAACGCGGTCCACGACGCGTGCGGCGCCCGGGTCCGGACGCTGCCGATCACGGCTGAACGGGTGTGGCGCGCGCTCCGCGAGCCCTAGCTGCCGCCGACCTTCCTGGTCTGCGCGTCCTTCACGAACGAGTTGTCGATGACCTTCGTCACGTCGAGGCCCTTCACCGCCGCGTTCGTCGAGACGAGCAGGTCGCGGCTGTAATTCCAGGCGTCCGGCGTGACCTCCGGGTACGTCGGGAAGATCGCCGTGACGTAGTAGTCGTACGTCTGCGACAGCGCGTCCTGGTCGGTGACGTTGAGGAGCTTCTGCATGACCGGCAGCGTGCCGGCCTTGTCCTTCTTCATCGCGACGATCGCTTGGATCAGTGAGTCGACGTACTTCTGCATGAGGTCCTTGTGATCGGTCGCCCACTTCTTCGTCACGATGGTGCAGTTCTCGACCGCGGGCACCTTCTGCGAGGCGAGGTCCATGATCACCTTGAAGCCGGCCTTCACCAGCGCCGCGGTGTCCGGCGGGTGTCCCGGTCCGGCATAAACCTGGTTCGCGAGCATCGCCGCCGTGAGGTTCGCCGTCGATCCGGTCGACAGGATCGACACGTCGGAGAGCTTCAGGCCGAGCTTGTCGATCGCCTGGTCCGCCGCGACCTCCGACGAGCCGCCCTTCGAGGCGACGCCGACGGTCTTGCCCTTGAGATCGTTCGGGCCGGTGTAGCTCGCGGGCGCCATGAGGACCCACGGAGAGACGGGCACGAACAGGGTCACCGCTTCGATGTCGGCGCCGCCCACGTACGCGCTCATTGCCTCCGTGCCGCCGAGCTGCGCGATGTCCACCGAGTTGCCGAGGAGCGCGGCCATGGCCTTGCCGCCGCCGTCGATGAGCGAGAGATCAACGTCGAGGCCGTTCTGGAGGAAGATGCCCTTCTCCTTCGCGTAGAACGGCGCGAGGTTCGCCGGGGTCACGTTCCCGTACGCGGCCCTGAGCTTCACCGGCGGAGGTGTCGGGGTCGCGCTCGCGGCGACCGTGGGACTCGTGACGGAGTTCGGCCCGCCCGCGCCACCTCCGCATCCGATGACGACGACCGTGCTGACGGCGATCGCGAGCGCTCGGATCCCGATTGCGGACCGCATCCGGTCACCTCCCAATGCGCTCAACGGGCCGGCCCCTGAGCGGCGGGCGAATTATCAGACCATTCGACCATTCCTGCTAGCCTCGCCGAATGCCCGAAAACACTGGCGATCGCTACGCCGTCGCGCGCGAGGTCCTGTCACGGATCCCGCACGGCGTCGCGATCATCGGCGCCGCCGACGGCGCCGAGCGCTCCTGCGCGACCGGCACGGCGATGTACGTCTCGTTCGAGCCGCCGATGATCGCGATCGCCGAACACCCGGGGAGCCGGACCTGCAAGCTCATCCAGCGGAGTGGCGCCTTCAGCGTGTCGTTTCTCCACGCCGCCCAGCAGGACATCGCCGAGCGCGCCGGGCACTCCGCGGAAGGTACGGACAAGTTCGCGGCCCTGAAGATCCGCGCGATCGACGCGCCGGCCGATGCCGGCGGCGCG
>DATCQC010000126.1:0-7834 GCA_036569685.1 Candidatus Limnocylindria bacterium
GCGCAACGCCGGCGGGGAGACGATCGAGCTCACCTTCACGAGCACGTCGAACGTCGCGTTCGTCGGCGAAGCGAATCCCGGCGACCTCATCACCCTCGGCACGCGGAAGACGACGCCGGGCAAGGCGCTCGAGGGCGCCCGGAATGTGACCGAGATCGCCGTCCACTCCGAGGCCCGCCACTTCGACATCACCTTCGCGGTCGATCCGCCGGCGGAGACATCCGTGCAGCCGATCTACGCGATCGCGAACTCCGAGGAGGGCTTCGAGCGCCTCTACGAGCAGACCGAGATCTCCTGCGCCTGGAACGTGACGATCGAGCCTGATTCCCACGTCGACCTGGAGATCCGGGCCACGGCGGTGGGCCAGCTCGTCGAGCCCGAATTGATCAAGCCTGCCGCGCGGCGCAAGCGGACAGCCGCCGCGCCGGCGGCCGCTGACCCGGTGGCACGCTCTAAGCGGTAGGTTCCTTCGATGAGCGACGCGCCGTTCTGGTCAATCCCGGCGACCCAACCGCCGCCACCTCCGCCTCGCCGCGGCCTCAGCGTGGCCGCGATCGCGATCATGGCGCTGGTCGTCGGCGCGATCGGCGGCGGCGCGGCCGGTGGCTATGTCGCCGCGACGCGGCCAGGTCCTGCGGGAGAGGCCACCCCGACGGCCGCGACGAGCACCGCGGTGCCGGGCCCGCTCCCGACCGCTCCGCCGGTCATCGCATCGGCCGGCGGCCCGAGCGACGTGGTCGGTGTCGTGAACGAGCTTCTCCCGACGGTCGTCACTGTGATCAACCGCCTGCCGAACGGCACCGCCCAATCGAGCGGCTCGGGCTTCGTGATCGACGCGTCGAACGGCTACGTGGTCACGAATAACCACGTCGTCGAGGACGTGCGCGACACGAATCCGGGTGCGTCATTCGACGTGATCTTCGCCGACAATCGTGTGGTCAAGGACGTGAAGCTCATCGGGCGCGACGACAAGACCGACGTCGCGATCCTGCAGGTGCCGGCGCAGAACCTGAAGGCCGCGGCCCTCGCGAACAGTGACGACGTCCCCGTGGGCACAACGGTCGTCGCGATCGGAAGCGCGCTCGGCGAGCTGCAGAACACGGTCACGACCGGGATCGTGTCGGCGAAGGGCCGTCGCGTTCCGGAGACCGATACCGTCACGCTCGAGGATCTCATCCAGACCGATGCCGCGATCAACGAGGGCAACTCGGGCGGTCCGCTCATCTGGGCGGCGACGAAGCAGGTCATCGGCATGAACACGCTCGTGAACCGCCAGGCGGGGGCGGAGGGTCTCGGATTCTCGATCGCGAGCAACACCGTGCGCGACATCGCGAACGAGCTGATCACGAACGGCAAGATCGACCGCGGCGCGATCGGCATCGCCTACAGCGTCCTCAGCCCGCGCCTCGCCGCGACGCTCTCGCTTCCCGCGCAGACGCAGGGGATCATCGTCACGCAGATCATCGCCGGCTCCGGCGCTGCGCAGGCCGGCCTCAAGGTGAACGACGTCATCACGAAGATCAACGACCAGCAGATCGACGGCACGCATCCGATCAGCTCGATCCTCCTCCACACCCGACCGGGCGATAAGGTGAAGCTCACGATCATCCGGGATGGGAAACAGCAGACCGTCGACCTCACCCTCGGCCGGCAGAGCTGACGCGGCGCCGGCCCTCCGCCGGCACGACGCGTCGCTGTACATCGTCGCGAGCGGTCTCGGTGGCCTCGGCCTCGGGATCGCGCTCTTCTACCTGAACTTCCTCTATCGCGCGCTCGGCTTCGACGCCCGGGCCATCGGCGTGCTCGGCGGCGCGCAGGCGCTCGGTGCCCTCGCCGGCGCCGTGCCGGCGGCGCTGCTGCCGCGGCGGATGCCGCGCCGGAACGCCATCTTCGTCGGCGGCTTCGTCACGGCACTCGGCGTGATCGGGATCCTCGGTCAGACCGCGCTCCCCGCGCTGTTCCTCGCGGCGGCGCTGACCGGGTGCGGCGGGATCATCGTCGCGTCGTCCGGCAGCGCGCTCGTCGCCGACGCGACCACCGGTCTCGACCGGCCACGGATGTTCGGCAACCAGGTCGCGCTCGGCGCGCTCGCGAGCTTCGCCGCGATCGCGATCGCCGGCGCGCTGGCCGCGCCGGTCGGCGCAGCCCTCGGCCTCCGCGAGACCGATCCGCTCACGATCCGGACGGTCATCGGGATCGGTGGCGTGCTCGCGATCGCCTCGGCCATCCCGATCTTCTTCGTGCGCCCGGCCGGCGTGGCTGTGGGCGCGCTCGATCGGCCCCACCGGCGCAGCCTGCTGTTGCGCTTTGCGGCGATCGAGATGGCCTTCGGGTTCGGCGCCGGCAGCTTCCTCCCGTTCGCGAACCTGTTCTTCGCCGACCGCTTCGGTCTGCCGATCGCGGGTGTCGGGCTCGCGATCGGCGCGCTGTCCGTGGCCGGCAGCGTCGGCGCGATCCTCAACGGGCGGCTGATCGTGCCGCGCCTCCCGCCACTCGCGGCGATCGTCCTGCCGGTCTTCGCGTCGCTCCCGTTCGCGCTGCTCGCGGCCGTCGCGGGTCAGCCGCTGCTCGCGTGGGTCGCGCTCGCGCTGCGTGCGGCGCTCATGTACGGATCCACCCCCAACTTCACCGCGATCGAGCTGTCGTCGTTCGCGCCGGTGGAGCGCGCCGGCGCGGTCGCGGCGTTCGCGATCAGCTGGAACGGCGCGTCCGCCGCGGGCGCCGCGCTCTCCGGCGTGGTCCGGGCCGAGCTCGGTACGAGCGGCTACACCGCGAACCTCGTGACGCTCGTCGCGTCCTACCTGGTCGCGGCCACCCTCTTGGTCGTCTTCTTCCGCACGCACGTGCCTCGCGGCGACGCCGCGGCGATGGTTCGGGCAGACTCGGCCAAGTGACCGGCACCGCGCGCGATCTCGTCCGCGACGCCGTGGCTGCCGGGGTCCTCGCCGCGAGCGACGCGCTCGGCTGGGGTGACGCCGCGCGCGCCGCCGCGGTCGAGATCGAGCGCCCGGCCGACAAGAGCCATGGCGATTACGCCGCGAACATCGCGATGCGTCTCGCGAAGCCCCTTCGCAAGCCGCCGCTCGAGATCGCGAAGGCCGTCGCCCTGCGCGTGCCGGCGCGCGACGGCATCGCCTCGGTGGAGGCGGCGCCGCCCGGGTTCATCAACGTCCGCCTCGA
Organism: Candidatus Limnocylindria bacterium; assembly: GCA_036569685.1. GTDB lineage: Bacteria > Chloroflexota > Limnocylindria > P2-11E > P2-11E > UBA4735. Next base: position 3,181 of record DATCQC010000126.1, read on the forward strand.
CCCGGCGTGGCTCGCGAGGCAGGTCGAGGTCATCGCGGACAGTGGCGCCCAGTTCGGCCGCAACGACGCGCTCAAGGGCCAGAAGCTTCAGGTCGAGTTCGTTTCGGCGAACCCGAGCGGGCCGGTGACCGTCGCGAACGCTCGAGGCGGTCCGATCGGTGACGTACTCGCAAATGTCCTCGCGTTCTCCGGCGGCGCGGTGCAACGCGAGTACTACATCAACGACGCCGGGACCCAGCAGGAGGTGTTCGGCCGAAGCGTCGCCGTCCGCTACCTCGAGCTGGGTGGCCGGACCGGCCTGGTGATCCCCGACGACGGCTACCCGGCGGAATACGTGATCGACATCGCCCGCGCGATCCGAGAGAAGGCCGGCGGCGCGTTCGACGACAAGACCCCGGAGGAGCTTGGTCCGCAGTTCGCGCGCGCCGCGATGGACGTGGTGCTCGAGTGGCACAAGGCCTCGATGGAGAAGTTCGGCATCCGGTTCGACAACTTCTACCGCGAGACCGAGCTGATGGAGTCCGGGTATTTCATGGCGACGATCGAAGCGTTGCGCGCCGCCGGCGCGATCGAGGAGCGTGACGGGGCGGTCTGGCTGAAGTCGAAGGAGCTCGGCGAGGACATCGAGAGCGTGCTCATCCGCAGCACCGGCATGCCGACGTACTTCGGCGTCGACGTCGCGTACCACCGCGAAGCGCTGGTCGAACGCGGCTTCGACAAGAAGCTCGACGTGTGGGGCGCGAACACCCATGGCCACGCGCGGCGGATGAAGAACGCGATGGCCGCGCTCGGGCTGGAGGGTCGCTGGGAGGTCCTGCTCTATCAGTTCGTCAAGTTCCTCCACGAGGGCCTCCTTGTGAACATGGCCAGGCGCAAGGGCCAGTTCATCCGGCTCGACGACGTCATCGACACCGTCGGCCGGGATGCCGCGCGATGGTTCTTCCTCATGGCGAGCGCGGATCGGACGCTCGACTTCGACCTCGAGCTGGCGGTCCAGCAGTCGAACGACAACCCCGTCTACTACGTGCAGTACGCGCACGCGCGGATCGCGAGCATCTTCCGAACGGCCGCTGAGCGCGGTCTGCAGGCCGACGGCGCGGACGTCGCCCTGCTCACCGACGAGGTGGAGCTCGACCTCGTGCGCCTCATGCTCCGCTTCCCCGAGCTCATCGAGGAGATCCGCGACAAGCACAACGTGCACCTGCTCACCGGCTACGGCCTTGAGCTTGCCGGCGCGTTCCACGCGTTCTACAAGGGAAACCGCGTCGTCGGCGAGGATGCGGCGAAGTCCAAGGCGCGGCTCCGCCTCGTCGAGGCGGTCGGGCTCACCCTGCGGCAGACGCTCGGCCTGCTTGGGGTCGGCGCGCCCGAGTCGATGTGACGATCTAGCGAGTCGGGCTGGGCCTCGGGCTCGCGCTCGCTCCAGCGCCGCGACCCGGGAACTGGGTACCGCCCAGGATGTCCCCGAGGATGTTCGTCGCTCCGACCACGATGGTCTGTGCGGAGACCGTCCCGCTCGCGGTGTCCGGCGTGCCGGCGACGGTGATCATGTCGCCCACCTTCAGGTCGGTGAGCTTCACGTCCGTCTCGACCGTCTTCACGACGCGGGTGCCGCTGCCCACGAGCACGAGCTCCGTCGTGGTCGTCCCGGTCGCGCCGTTCGCGCCGCCGGCGCGGACGGAGACGGTGATCGAATCCGTGTTGACCGACAGGATCTGGCCGGTCGTGACGCCAGCACCAGCGCCGCGCGCCGCGGCGCCGCCGTTCGCGCCACCCGCGCCACCGAAGTTGCCGCGGGCCCCGGTCGCGCCGGTGGACCCAGTCGTGTTCGCCGTCGCCGCGGGTGTGCGGGTCGAGCCGAACGCATAGCCGCCGCCGAAGAGGGCCAGGGCCACGATGACCCCGACGATGATCTGGACCGGACGCCGTGCGAGGACGTTCATCGCTGTTCTCCCTTGTTACCGCGTAGCTCTTGCGAAGCAGCAAGAACAGCCGCGCAGCGGCTGGTCTTACTCATAACGAAGTGCCTGGATCGGATGCAGGCGCGCCGCCCGCATCGCCGGATAGAGCCCGAAGACGACGCCGATCGCCACCGACACGCCGACGGCGATCGCGACCGTGCCGGCCGTGATCGCGATCGGGATGTTCGCCGCGGCCGGGATCTGATGCACCACGACCGTGATGCCCCAGCCGAGCAGGATCCCGAGGATGCCGCCGATCCCGGTGAGCCCGATCGCCTCGATGAGGAACTGCACCAGGATGTCGCGGCGCCGCGCGCCGACCGCCTTGCGGATGCCGATCTCTCTCGTTCGCTCGTTCACCGAGACCAGCATGATGTTCATGATCCCGATGCCGCCGACGAGGAGCGAGATGCCGCCGATCGCGGCGAGCAGGATCGTGAACGTCCCGGTCACCTGGTTGAGCGCGGCGAGCGTGTCGTTCTGGTTCGTGACCGTGAAGTCCGCGGCCGTGGGGTCTGTGATCTTGTGGCGCTGCAGGAGCACATCGGTCACGTCGGCGGTCGTGTTGGCCATCTGATCGCTGCTCGCGGCCTTCACGATGATCGAACTCACCGAGTTCGTCTTGCCCGTGAGCACGCGCTGCGCGGTGGTCGTCGGCACGAGGATCTGGTCGTCGCGCGAGAAGCCGAACGTGGTGCCCTTCGTGTCGAGCATCCCGACGACCTTGAAGTTCACGATCCGCGCGCGCGAGACGGCGCCGCCCGGTCCGCCTCCGCCGCCGAAGGCCTGCCGCAGCTGGATCGTCTGGCCGGTCGGATCGACCCCGTCGCCGAAGAGGTTCGCAGCGGTCACGGAGCCGATCACCGCGACCTGCGCGTACACGGTCACGTCGTCGTCGGTGAAGAAGCTTCCGGTCGCGAGCGCCCAGTCACGGACCTCCGGGTAGCCCGTGGTCACGCCGACGACATTGGTGTTCCAGTTCTGGCCGGCGGCCGTGACCTGCCAGCGGCCGGCGCTCTGCTCCGCTTCGACCGCTCCGATCGTCGGTCCGAGCTGCGCCTGGATCGCGTTCATGTCATCGAGCGTCAGATTCGTGCTCTGGGCGCCGGCGCCGCGGAGACCCGTATCGCTGCTCTGGTTGCCGGGCGTCACGGTGACGAGATTCGAGCCGAGCGACAGCACCTGCTGCTGCACCTGGATCGAAGCGCCGTTGCCGACCGCGACCATCGCGATGACCGAGGCGACGCCGATGATCACGCCGAGCATCGTGAGCGCCGAGCGCAGCTTGTTGACGATGATCGACTGGAGCGCCGAGCGGAACGAGTCGAACAGCTTCATCGCGTCGCCCCGAGCGGCACGGTCGCGACGGGCCCGGTGTGCAGATCGACGGAGTGACCCTCACCGGCCAGGCGAAGCTCGTCGTCCGCGCGTCGCGGCTTGGTGACGAGCTCGTCGCCCGAAACGACGCCGTCGCGCATCCGCACGATCCGCTTGCAATGCTCGGCCACGTCCGGCTCATGGGTCACCATGACCACGGTCTTGCCCTGATCATTGAGCCGCTGGAAGATCGAGAGGATCTCGGCGCTCGACCGCGAATCGAGATTCCCGGTCGGCTCGTCGGCCAGAATGATCGCCGGGTCGTTCAGCAGGGCGCGCGCGATCGCGACCCGCTGCTGCTGGCCTCCGCTGAGCTCGTTCGGCTTGTGGTGCATCCGCTCGCCGAGGCCGACCGCCGCGAGCGCGTCCTTCGCCCGCTGCGTCCGCCCGCGGGCGGCCCCGCCATACAGGAGCGGCAGCTCGACGTTCTCGATCGCGTTGAGCCGGGGCAGTAGGTTGAAGGTCTGGAACACGAAGCCGATGTGCCGGTTGCGGATGGCGGCGAGCTGATCGTCGTTGAGCTGGCGCACCTGCTCGCCGGCGAGCACGTACGTGCCGGCCTCCGGCACGTCGAGGCAGCCGAGGATGTTCATCATCGTCGACTTGCCCGAGCCCGACGGACCCATCAGCGCGACGAACTCGCCCGGATACACGTCGAGGTCGGCGCCCTGGAGCGCCTGGACGACGTTGTCCTTTCCCATGCGGTACGTCTTCGTCACCCCCCGGAGCCGGATGACCGGATCGGCGGGGACCGGCGCGTACGAGTTCATCGACCGATCCCGGGGATCTGGACACCGCCACCGCCACGGTTCGCGCCGGTCGTGGCCGCCGCGCGCGGCTGCGGCAGGACGACGACGTCGCCCTCCTGCACGCCGGTGAGGACCTCGGTGACCGTGTCGTTGCTGAGGCCGAAGGTGACGTCGGTGTCGACCGGCTGCCCGTCCTTCATGACCGTGAGGTAGCGCCTCCCGCTCGCGGTCTTCACCGCGAGGTTCGGCACCGTGAGCGCATTGGGGCTGCTCGCGATGATCACGTTCGCGGTGCCGCTCATGCCGGGCTTCACGGACTGGCTCGGCAGATCGATCGTGACGTCGACGCCGTAGACCGGAACGCCTGCCGCGATGGTCGCCACCGGATCGAGCGAGGTGACCTTGCCGGTCATCTTCGCGGTGCCGACCGCGTCGACCGTGACGGTCGCGACCTGGCCGAGCTTCAGCTTCACGATGTCGGCCTCGCCGATGGTGCCGTGGAGCGCCCATCGACCCCGTGTTCGCGATGACGATGAACCCGGTGGTGCTGGTGTTGCTGACGTTCTC
>DATCQC010000127.1:0-2951 GCA_036569685.1 Candidatus Limnocylindria bacterium
AGGATGCGCAGCATCGCGGCGGTGATGCCGTGGAGGATCCGGATGCGTTCGGGCATGCCGGCCTACCGTTCCCGCCGGTCGCGCTTGCTAGATCCCACCACCGTCAGAGAGCAGGGCACATCGCGGGCCAGCGCGACCGAGCAGCGCTCAGGAGGCGACGCGGGTCTCGGGGAGGATGACGTCGACCACCCCGGCGCCGACCGCCGAGTCGATCTCGCGGGAGAGCTCCTCGGCCGCGCGAGCGCGGAACGTCGTGGCCACGCGGCGCATGCCGCTGCCGGCCCGGGGCAGCTCCAGATAGACCGGCAGCGGGCCGCCGTACCGGGCGAGGACCTGCTGGATCCGCTGGAACACAGCGATCGAGCGGTCGTAGTCGAGCGCCTCGCGGAAGCGGATGACCACGTCGCCCGCGGCGGCGGCATGGCCGTTGCCATTCCCATTTCCGTTCGCGGAGTCCGCGGGTACGGCGGCACGCTCGGCGAACTGCCGCTTCTTCGCGAGCGATGCGCGCCGCTCATCCGCGATCCGGGAGATCTCGGCGATGCCGGCCTCGGTGAACGGCACCGCGTGCTCGCACAGGAGCTTTGGCGATTCGTCGCGCTGCTCCACCCTGGCCAGCACGAGGAGGATCTCGTCGGTGTTCCACACCCCGGCCGTCTGCTCGTACGTCCGCGGGAACACGGTCACCTCGGCGGATCCGGTGAGGTCCTCGACCTGCGCGAAGAGCATGAGCGACTTGTTCTTCATGGTGATGTGCTTGCGCGCGCTCGTGACGACGCAGACGACCGTCACGAGGTCGTCCTTCACCTCCTTGAGCTCGGCGAGGTACACGATCCCGGGCACGTCGCCGATCCGCTGCGCGACGTCGGTGAGCGGGTGGTCTGAGACGTAGATGCCGAGCAGCTCCTTCTCCCAGCCGAGGAGCTCCTTGCGCGATGCCTCCGGCCCGGTCGTCGGCGCGGCGATCGCGGGCTCGACGGCGAGATCGAACAGCGACACCTGCCCGGAGAGGCGGTCCTTCGCCTCACGCTGGGCCGGTCGCGAGCGCGGCGTCCAGTCGCGTCAGCTGCGCGAGGCGCGGGCCGAACGCGTCGCAGGCACCAGCCTTGATGAGCGACTCGAGCACGCGCTTGTTGTTGCGCTGCAGGTCGATCCGGCCGCAGAGATCCTCGAGCGACCGGAACGGCCCACCGGCGTCCCGTGCCGCGACGATGTTCTCGATCGCGCCTTCGCCCACGTTCTTGATCGCGCCGAGGCCGAAACGGATCTCCTCCCCGTTCACGACGAAGTCGAATCCTGAGACGTTCACGTCCGGCGGCATCACCGGGATCCCCATCCGCCGGCACTCCGCGATCGCGATCGCGACGCGCTCCGAATTACCCATGTCGGACGAGAGGACCGCGGTCATGTACTCGGACGTGTAGTTCGCCTTCAGGTACGCGGTGTGATACGCGATGAGCCCGTAGATCGCGGCATGCGCGCGGTTGAAGCCGTACTGCGCGAACGGCTCGAAGTCCCTCCAGACCGTGTCGATGATGCCGGGGGAGACGCCGTGCTTCAGCGCGCCGGCGACGAACTTCTCCTTCTGCGCGTCGAGCTTCTCGCGGATCTTCTTGCGGATCGCGTAGCAGAGGACGTCGGCCTCGCCGAGGGTGAAGCCGGCGAGCGCCTGCGTCACCGCCATGACGTCCTCCTGGTAGACCATCACGCCGTACGTCGAGCGGAGCACCGGCTCGAGCGACGGGTGGGCGTACGTCACCGGCTCCTGCCCATGCTTGCGGGCGATGTAGCGCGGGATGTACTCCATCGGGCCCGGGCGGAAGAGGGCGACCATGGCCATGACGTCCTCGACCCGGTCCGGCTTCAGGGCCTGGATGTAGCGCCGCATGCCGGCCGACTCCAGCTGGAACAGCCCGGTCGTCTCACCGGACGCGAGGAGCGCGAACGTCTTCGGGTCGCTGAGCGGGATGTCCTCGCGGCGGATCGTGATGCCGCGCTGGCGCTCGATGAGCTTGAGGGCGTGGTCGAGGATCGTGAGGTTCGAGAGGCCGAGGAAGTCGAACTTCAGCAGGCCGAGCTTCTCGATCTGCTTGTCCTCGTACTGCGTCTGGTAGCCCTCGGCCTTGCCCTTCGGGCGCTCGACCGGCACGAGGGTCGTGAGCGGGTCGCGCGTGATGACGACGCCGGCGGCATGCGTGCCCGTCGAGCGCACGAGGCCCTCGACCTTCTCCGCGAGATCGATGAGCCGCGAGACCTCCGGCTCCTGCGCGAGCTGCTCGAGCTCGGGCACCTCCACGCGAGACTCCGAGAGCGTCGCGGCGCCCGGACCGGTCGGGATGACCTTCGCGACCCGATCGGCCTCGCCGTAGCTCATCCCGAGGACGCGCGCGACGTCGCGGACGGCCGCGCGCGCGAGCATCGTGTTGAAGGTCACGATCTGCGCGACGTGGTCGGAGCCGTACTTCTCGGTGACGTAGGCGATGACCTCGTCCCGGCGGTCGTCCATGAAGTCGACGTCGATGTCGGGCTGCGTGTACCGCTCGAGGTTCAGGAAGCGGTCGAAGATCAACCCGTACTTGAGCGGGTCGATGTCCGTGAGGCCGATCGCGTAGCTCACGAGCGACCCACCCGCTGAGCCGCGGACCGCGGTGAGGATGCCCCGGCTCTGCGCGAACGCGACGAAGTCCTGGACGATGAGCATGTAGCCCGAGTAGCCCATCTTCGCGATGACGCCGAGCTCGCGCTCCATCCGTTCGGTGAGCTCGGAGGTCATCGCTCCGTACTTCGCCGGGATGCCCCGCTCCGCGAGCATGCGGAGCTGCTGGTCCTGCGTCAGTCCGGCGGGCACCTCGAAGTGCGGGAGGATGAGCTTCCCGAGCGGCAGCTCGAGGTCGCACGCGTCGGCGATGCGCAGCGTGTTCTCCAGCGCCTCGCGATCGTCCGGGAAGAGC